>CAYJPI010000043.1:0-10575 GCA_964372005.1 uncultured Oscillospiraceae bacterium
GCAAGTACTTGGATGCGGTTCGCATCATGAATGAGCATACCGCGCCCATCGTTGCGGTGGACATCCCTTCTGGCGTGGATGGAAGCACCGGGCAGGTTCACGGCGAAGCTGTGAAGGCGCAGTCTACCGTTACATTCCAATATCGAAAAATCGGGCATGTATTATATCCCGGCCGCGATTACTGCGGCGAGGTCATCACCGTTAAAATTGCACCGGATGCGCAACCTTCTCCCTGTACTGTTCATGTTTTCGGCGAGGAGGATGCATTGTCTACCATCCCCTCGCGCAGGAGCGACAGCCACAAGGGCTCGCATGGGCGCGGCCTGATTTTTGCAGGCAGCAAGCCCTATGGTGGTGCGGCGCTTCTTTGCGCAAAGGCCGCCTTGAAGGGCGGCACGGGGCTATTGTATGTGAATGTTCCGCAAGCCGTGTATCCCCTCTTTTCGGATTGCGGCGGCGCGATAGTATCGCCTTACGGCACAGATTCCTTCGATGCACAAGCGGTTATGGCGGCGATGAGTTCCATCCGCGATGCCACGGCCATTGCCATCGGCCCGGGCATGGGTAGTGCCGAGGGCTTGCCTGACTTGCTTCGTGCGGTGCTCAATTCACACTTGCCTACCGTAATCGATGCGGACGGGCTGAACGCGCTTGCAAAAAATCCCGAGCTTTATTCCATGTTCCACGACCAAGTAATACTCACGCCGCATCCCAAAGAGATGAGCAGGCTTGCACGCATCCCAATCGAGCAGGTGCTACAAAGCCCCATAGATACTGCCCGTGATGCGGCCATCACATGGGGTGTTACCGTGCTATTGAAGGGCGCTATAACCGTTATCGCAAGCGCTACAGGCGATGTTACCCTCAACGAGAGCGGCAATGCAGGCCTCGCTAAGGGTGGTAGCGGTGACATGCTCACGGGCTTCATACTCGCGTATCTATGCCAAAATACATCGCCCGTCGATGCGGCGCGTTTGGGCGCGTACACCCTCGGCGCGAGCGCAGAAAAAGCGCTCGACCTTTTGAAGGAGCGAGCGCTTTGCGCTTCGGATATTATTACTTTAACTCATCTATCTTCTCTAAAGTAAGGAAGGCCTAAGCTATGCGGCGGTTGATTATCGCGGCTACGACGAAGCGACACCACGATTAGCACTATTACCGTTGCCAAGTACGGAAGCATCTTAAACAGCTCGATAGAGCTTCTTCCAAGGCCGGGTATGTAGAAGTACAGCCAAGACAGCATGCCGAACAAGTATGCGCCCCAGATGCCGCGGCGCGGCCTCCAGCTTGAGAAGATAACGAGTGCAACGGCGAGCCAACCGAGGCGTTCTATACCGCCGTCACTGTCCCAAGTGCCCTTCATGTAATCCATAACATAGTATAAACCGCCAAGCCCGGATATACCTGCACCGATCATGGTAGCGAGGTATTTATACTTGGTAACATTAATGCCTGCCGCATCCGCTGTGGCAGGGTTTTCGCCCACGCCGCGAAGGTTCAATCCAACGCTTGTTTTATTGATGATGTATGCCGTAAGTATTGCAACGATAATCGCGAGATACACCATAAAGCCGTAGTTGAAGAATATCTGGCTCATGAAGCCGAGTTCGCTGGAAAGTACAGGTATCGGCGTTCTAAATGCCGCGCTCGTACCTGCAACGCTTATTTGGCCTACACCGCCTGCAAGTTTGTTGAGCGAGCCACCGAAGAAGTTCGCGAGTCCACCTGCGAAGATGGTTAGCGTTAAGCCCGTTACATTCTGGTTTGCGCGAAGCGTAATGGTTAGGAAGCTAAAGAGAAGCCCACCGAGCATCGATGCCGCAAGCGCGCATGCGACGGCAATAAGTATGAGCACCAAGCCTGAAGGATCGGGCACATTCATCTCATAGAAGAACACTCCCGTAAGCCCTGCGATGCCGCCAAGATACATTATGCCCGGCACACCGAGGTTGAGATTACCGCTTCTTTCGGTGATGATCTCGCCCGTCGCGCCGAAAAGTATAACCGTGCCGAATGTTACGGCCGCTTGCAATAAAGCAATTAATTCATTCATTGTGCTACCTCCGCTTTAGCCGCCTTGCGGAATTTCACCTTGTAGGTGATGAAGAACTCGCTGCCGAGTATGAAGAAGAGTATTATGCCCGTTATCATGCTCGACACATAGTCGGACAGGTTGAACTGCGATGCAATCTCAATCGCGCCCTTTTCAAGGAACACGAGAAGTAGCGAGAACATTATCATCACGAATGCGTTGAACTTGGATAGCCACGCCACAATAATCGCCGTGAAGCCGCGCCCCGAGGCCGTGCCCGTGGATATCGTATGGCTAGAACCTGCAACCGTTATGAAGCCTGCCACGCCGCATATCGCGCCCGAAATGATCATCGTGCGGATTATTACCTTCTTTACATCGATAGCCGCATATCGCGCCGTGTTCTGGCTTTCGCCAACGACGGATATCTCAAAGCCCTGTTTCGAATAGCGAAGATATGCGAACATCGCTATCGCGAGTGCCAACACCAGTATGATGTTTAGCCCGTAAGCCTGCCCGAACACATCGGGGAACCAGCCTATGCGCGTGTTCTGATTGATAACGCCTACGGAGTTTGAGCCCTTCGGGTTCTCCCACAATGCAACGAAGAACGCCGTTAACTGTATGGCGATATAGTTCATCATCAGTGTAAAGAGCGTTTCGTTGGTTTTCCATTTCGCTTTGAATACCGCAGGGATGAATCCCCACAGGCCACCGGCGACGATGGAGCAAAGGAGCATCACGGGAAGTAGTGCCGCCGTGGGGAGTACTGTATCAAGATAGATCATACATGCCGCCGCCGCGATACCGCCAACGAGCACCTGACCCTCCGCGCCGATGTTCCAGAAACGCATTTTAAACGCAGGAGCGAGACCGAGCGCGATACATAGAAGCATCATCGTATCGCGGAAAGTAACGAACATGCGGCGTTCCGTGCCGAATGCACCGTCAAACATCGCGACATAAACTTGAATCGGGTTTAGTTCAACTATTGCATATATGAGGAATGCGCACACGACGAGTGCCGCGGCAATCGCGCCGCCGCGTATGCCCCAGCTCGAGGCCATTGGCATCGCTCCACGCTTCGATATGCGAATGAGCGGTTCGCGTTTTTGTTTAGCTTGCTGCATGTTCACTATCCCCCTTGTTTAGATGCGTCATCAAAAGGCCGACATCTTCTTTCTTCGCGCCGCGTCCTTCCACTATGCCGCTTACCTCGCCTGCACACAGCACCAAGATTCTATCGCATAGCTCGAGTAGCACGTCAAGATCTTCGCCGACATAGATGACGGCCGCGCCCTTCTGCTTCTGTTCGTTCAGCAATCGATATATGGTGTACGATGTGTTGATATCGAGTCCGCGCACAGCATACGCTGTCATAAGTAGGCTCGGTTCCGCGGCGATCTCGCGGCCTACGAGCACCTTTTGCACATTACCGCCCGATAGCCTTCTTATCGGTATGGTGAGATTCGGCGTTACTACCGCCAAGTCTTCAACTATCTTTTCTGTAAGCTCGCGCGGTGTTTTGCGATCGAGGAAGGGTCCGTTGCCTTCCTTGTAGCTTCTTAGCATTACATTGTCCGTAAGGTTCATAGAACCGATGAGCCCCATCCCGAAGCGATCCTCGGGGACGAATGCAAGCCCTACCCCCGACTTATGTATGTCTATGGGACTGCGCCCTACAAGCTCCGTAGGTTCTCCTCCCGGTGTGGTTAGCATGATACTACTCCCCTCCTTGGGGTTTTGCATGCCTGCTATGGCCTCGAGTAGCTCCCTCTGCCCACTTCCCGTTATGCCTGCTATGCCGAGAATCTCGCCGCCATATGCCTTGAACGATACATCGATTAGCCTTGCAACGCCTTCTGAGTCCGTCACGTTAAGGTTCTTCACTTCAAGGCGAACCGGCTTATCCTCTATAAGCGGACGATCGATGTTAAGTTCCACCGCACGGCCGACCATCATGTCTGTAAGTGATTGAGGGGAGCTATCCTTGGTTTGCACATCGCCGATGTACTTTCCGCGGCGAAGTACCGCAACGCGGTCGGATATCTCCATAACCTCGTGGAGTTTATGCGTTATTATTACTATCGACTTGCCGTCCGCCTTCATGTTTCTCATCACCTCGAAGAGCATGTTTGTCTCCTGCGGTGTTAATACTGCGGTGGGTTCATCGAGTATGAGAATGTCCGCACCACGATAAAGCACCTTGACTATTTCAAGCGTCTGCTTTTCTGATACGGACATGTCGTATACTTTTTTATCGGGCTCAACCACGAAACCATATGTATCACATATTTCCTTGATGCGCGTGCGTACGCCCTTTAGGTCGAGCTTTCTTTGCTCGTTTAAGCCGAGCACCATGTTTTCTGCCGCGCTTAGCACATCCACAAGCTTAAAATGCTGGTGAATCATGCCTATCTTTAGGTCAAACGCATCGCGCGGAGATGTGATGGTAACTTTTTCACCATTCACAAAGATTTTACCGCTTTCAGGGAGATATATTCCCGAGAGCATGTTCATTAGGGTGGTCTTTCCGCTTCCGTTTTCACCGAGCAGTGATACTATTTCGCCTTCTTTTATTTCAAAGCAGATATTATCGTTAGCGACCACTTCGCCGAATGTCTTAGTTATGTTTTGCATCGATACGACACTTTTCAAAGCCTTGTCCTTTCTTCGCCAAACTTGGCGGGCTGTATTTACTTGTAAAAATATGAAAACCGATCGTGAGAAAGGGAGAGCCGACGGCTTTCGGCACCGAGTATTCTATAAATGATAAGTATTTTTTATAGTGCACAAACAGGAAAAGGGAGGGAGACGCTAAAGCCGTCTCCCCCCATTTGGTAAACGTGATTAGCTGTTGAGTTCTGTGATACCATCAACGCGCAAGCCGAAGTACGGAGCGCTTCTCAATGTGGACTCGTAGAAGATACCGTCAACGATAGCTTCGCCGGTGTCGCCCACCCAATCGCCATCGGTGTCGAGTGCGAGGTAGGTGCTGATGGTTTCGCCGCCAACGGTGAAGTTAGCAGTATCGAAGATGTTGAGCGTGCCTGCCTTCAAAGCGCCTTCAACTTCTGCAACCTTCTCTGCAGTGCCTGCCGCGCAGCTTTCGCCGAGAGCGGAGATCATAACTGCATCGTTTGCGTAACCCATTGCACGGTCAACGGGGATGGGCATGCCGGCGAGATGATCGCTGATTGCCGCTGTGTAAAGAGCGCCCCAGTTGTTCTGGCAAGAGGTAAGCGCCGCTGTGGGAGCTACGCTGAGCATGTCGATGTTGTAACCGACGGAGTATGCAACCGAACCGCTATCGAGTGCTGCCTGTACAGCGGAGGGAGCGCCCGTGGAGTCAGCATGCTGGCCGATGATTACGCAACCTGCAGCCATGAGTGCGTTTGCTGCCTCTGCTTCTGCGGTGGGATCATACCAGGAGTTGGTGTACTGAACGTCCATGTGTGCTTCGGGCACGATGGAGCGGATGCCGAGGAAGAATGCGGTGTAACCGGATACCACTTCAGCATAGGGATAAGCGCCGACATAACCGACATAAGGATCGGTTACAGTGCCTGCATCCATGAGCTCTTTAAGCTTCATGCCTGCAACAACACCGGATACGTAGCGGCTCTCATAGGTGTAGGGGAACATGTTTGCAAAGTTATCGAGGCCCGCGAGGTAAGCGCTGTCGCCTGTTGCGGAAACGAACTTCACATCGGGGTATTCGGTAGCGGCCTGCTGGAGATGGCCCGCATGTCCGAAGCTGTTGGAGAAGATGAGCGTGCAACCCTGCTCTGCAAGGTCAACCGCGGCATCATAGCAAGCTGCATCCTCGGGGATGTTATACTTGAAGATTACATCATCCGCGCTTAGGCCGAGATTTGCGATAGCGGCTTCAATACCTTGGATATGTGCAAGGTCGTAACCGGAGTTCTCATCATGGATGAGGATAGCACCGATCTTTATTGCGGATTCGGGGGCTTCTTCCGCCGGTTCTTCCGCGGGCTCTTCAGCCGGTTCTGCGGGAGCTGCAGGATCCTCAGCGGGTGCTTCCGCTGCCGGTGCCTCTTCTGCCGGTGCGCATGCGGCAAATACCGATGCGGCCATCACGAGAGTTAGGAGTAATGCAAGTAGTTTCTTCATTTTTGTAGTTCCTCCTTGTTATTTTGTTGCTATATTTATCCCGAAATTCGGGAGGGCAACCTGTTAAAGTTTGAAACCATGTAGTACAGTATACACGCATCATGCGGCATCTGTAAAGCAAAAATTACAAAAGTTATTCATTTTCCAAACATTAATGTTCGTATCTCGTCGAACATTCGCGAGATATCGAATGCATTTTTGTGCCACAACTCGAATGTTCTCCTTGCGCCACAAGCTCGGTACAACTTAGCTTATACGGCCGCTCTTTGCAAGGATTTCGATGTCCGGCTCACACGCGAAAGGCTCGCCCGCGGCTTTCATCGCATTTGCCACATCCTTGAGCCCCGAACCCGTTGATATGCTCACAACGGTTTCATCGCTCTTTATTATGCCTGCTTCCACTGCGGCTTTCACGCCTGCGGTTGCAGTTACGCCTGCCGGTTCTCCGAAAACGCCGGTGGTTGTTCCCAAAAGCCTCATGGTGGCGTAAATGTCATCGTCGGACACGGCTATCCATTGTCCGCCGCTGTCCTTCACCGCGCGAAGTGCCTTCACCGGGTTTCTCGGCACTCCCACCGCGATGCTATCCGCGATGGTATTCTCCTCGGCCGGCATAAGCTCTCGATTTTCTTTCACCGCCTCCACGAAGGGAGCGCATCCGGTGGACTGCACGCCGAGTATCTTGGGGATACGGTCTATCAAGCCAAGTTGTAACAGATCGTAGAAGCCATTGTATACGCCGCCGATGGTGCATCCGTCGCCTACGGAGACGGCCACCCAATCGGTGAGCTTAAAGTTTAGCTGTTCCGCAATCTCAAGCGCCACCGTTTTCTTACCTTCGGTAAGTATCGGGTTGATGCCTGCATTACGATTGTAGAAGCCCCATCTGTCGATGGCGGCTCGGCTAAGCTCAAATGTATCGCGATAGTCGCCCTTTACGCTAACCACATTCGCCCCGAATATGAGTAGCTGTGATACCTTGCCCCTCGGCGCACGTTCGGGAACGAATATAACGCTCTTTAGTCCCATGCGTGCGGCATTGCCTGCAAGCGATGATGCGGCATTACCCGTTGAGGAGCATGCAATCGTATCGAAGCCGAGCTCTATAGCCTTGGCCACAGCAACCGCGCTCGCTCTATCCTTTAAAGATGCCGTGGGATTAAGCCCATCATCTTTCACATACACAGACTTAACGCCGAGTATGTTCGCGAGCTTCTTCGCTGTGTACAATGGTGTATATCCCACGCGCAAAAAATCGCTAAAGTCTTCTGTTTTTAGCGGCATGAGCGCACGATAACGCCACATGCTGTTATCCTTGTCCTTTGCAAGCGTTTCTCGGGAAAAAACACTCGAAACCGCCTTGTAGTCGAACACTATATCAAGAATACCCTTTTCCCCACATGTAGGACAAGTAAAGAGTTCCTTGGAATAATCAAACTCACGCTCGCACAATGTGCAGCGATAGCCCAAGATGCGTTCCATATGTTATACCTCTTCGTATTTTTTCTATTGAACTGTTACATTTTTCACCGTAAAATATACCGATACCACATCGCTATACTATCACGATGTACTTATACTATACTATATAAATTTGTATTTGTACAGATGCTTAAAGAATTTTTTTGTAAATAAATATTTTTAAGAAAAACAAGACTACCATGAAATTGGGCAAATTTGCACAATCATAGTAGCCTCGTTTTTGTTTATAAAGTAAGGGTTGTTAGTTTGCGGCGCGCTTAATTGCAAGCTGTGCTTTTTTACGGCTTGCGGCGTTCTTATGAATAACGCCCTTGGCAGCAGCCTTATCGACCGTGCTGACAGCCGTAAGGTACGCGACTTCGGCAACAGCCTTATCGTCACCGGCGAGCGCCTGATCGTATCTTTTGATAGAAGTCTTCATCGCAGAAGTCATCATGCGATTACGCAAGTTCTGCTTAGCTGTGATGCCTACCCTTTTTTTCGCAGACTTAATGTTTGCCATAACAATTCACCCCCTGTTCGCAATACTGCAAATCTCTTTGCGCAAGTCCTAACATGTAATCGGCCTAAACCGTTTTGCTCGAACACAGTGCATTATACCATGCATTTTGAGGATATGCAAGCATGTTTTTGCTTATTTTTCACGGTTTCACAAGCTTTTTTTCGATATTAAATATTTATTTGCGTTTTTCTCGCCCTCATGGTACAATTTTAATGTGCATAGCCATGTGGTTAGGCACAGATGATTTTATGAGGTGATAGTACATGAATATTTCGGTTGATTCCGCGGCCGCATCAGCGCAATTGCAGATGCAAGACAGTGCATCAGTCGCCGCCGTGAGCACATTGAAGAATGTTCTCGATGTTCAAGAAGCCGTTGCAGCGGAGGTTTTTAGCTCCCTTGCGTCGCTTTCGGTGGGCACATCTTCCCCCGACTTGCTCAACATGACCGTATAATTTAGCGGTATAGTCGTTTAAGTTGAAAAGCGCAACAAGATGTGCGAGCAAAAATTTTGATTTTCAAGGCGGAGGATTGAGGAATACTGGAAGTATTCCGATTGACGACAACGCAGAAAAGCGAAATTTTGGCCGTACAGATGTTGTGGTTTTCAGCTTGAACGGCTATACTCAAGCGTCATTCCTCCACTTTATATCCGCAAGTGTCTATATCGAGAACCGAAAGATTCCAAGTGTATGACAGTTTTTTCAGCATAGGCTTTGCCCTTTGTTCAAAACCATCATCCCCATCCAGAAGCGCAATGATGGTAGGGCCCGCGCCCGAGAGGCAAACCGTGAGCGCACCCGCTTCACATGCGATATTGCAAATATCGTCGTACTCGGGTATGAGCGGACGGCGGAAGGGCTGATGTATCCTGTCTTGAGTTGCAACAGGCAGTAGCGACAAATCCCCCACCGCAAAAGCCGCGGACAATAGCGCCGCGCGTGAGAGATTAAACACGGCATCCTTGTGGGGCACGGTTTTGGGCATCACCGCACGTGCCTTCTTCGTTGATAGCGGAAACGGCGGCGTGAACACCGCACACTTTAGTGATTTAGGCACAGGCAAAGATGCATAGCGTACCTGCCCGTCCTCCATGCAACCAACGGCGATTCCACCGAGTATGGTTGGGAGGATATTGTCGGGGTGGCCCTCCTCCTCGGCGCAAATATCGATGATCTCATTCTTTGTAAGGCGGTTGCCCATGAAATGGTTGGCCATAACCACGCCGCCGACAACGCATGCTGACGAACTACCCATCCCACGCATTGCCGGGATGTCGTTTTTCTGGATAAAGCGTATGCCGGGAACATCCACCGAGAATCTTCTAAGCGTGCTTTCAAACACTCGATAGATAAGGTTCTTCTCATCTTTGGGGATGATACCCTTATAATCTCCGGGCACTTCTATTATGAGCCCCCTATCTATGCGTTCAAACTCTATGGTGTTATAGCACGATAGTGCGAGTCCCATACTGTCGAAGCCCGAGCCTAAGTTTGCACTCGATGCCGGTAAAGTAATTTTGATCATAACATTCCCACCCTTTACTAAACTTGAAATATTATCGATAATATCAACAAAAAGGGGCTGTTATGCGTTTTTTCGCACAACCAGCCCCCCATCAGGTTTGTGTTTACTCGTCGTCGTCCTCTTCCTTCTTTGCCTGTGCGACGATCTTATCCGCAACATTGGAGGGTACATCCTCGTAGCGAACGTATTCCATCTGGAACGAACCGCGTCCCTGTGTCATCGCACGAAGGTCGGTTGCATACTTGAACACTTCGCTCAAGGGCACTTCGGCCACAACCTCTTGTCCGCCATCCGCGGGGTTCATGCCGATAACACGGCCACGGCGGCGATTCATGTCACCGATAACATCGCCCATGTATTCATCGGGGACGAGTACATCTAGACGGTATACCGGCTCGATGAGCGCAGGCTTAGCCTTTGCGCAAGCGGCCTTATATGCAAGGCGTGCCGCGTTTTTAAACGCAACTTCCTTGGAATCGACGGGGTGATATTTTCCGTCATAGAGCGTAGCCTTAACGCCTACCATCGGGTAACCTGCAAGTACGCCCTTTAAAAGAGCTTCGCGCGTGCCCTTTTCAACAGCGGGCACATATTCACGCGGAACAACGCCGCCGACGATGGCATTAACAAACTCGAAATCACCATCCAATAACGGCTCGAAGCGCATCTGAACAACGCCGTACTGGCCTGCGCCGCCGGATTGTTTCTTGTGCTTGCCTTCGGCCTCCGCCTTCGCGCGGATGGTTTCACGATAGGGAACCTTGGGGTCGATTAGCTGTGCTTCTACATTGAACTTGTTCTTGAGCTTAGCGCAAAGTACATCGAGATGCATTTCGCCAAGACCCGAGATGAGCACATCACCCGTTTCTGCATTCTTCTCAAGCGACATGGTGGG
>CAYJPI010000044.1:0-1882 GCA_964372005.1 uncultured Oscillospiraceae bacterium
TCATAGGCGGGGCTATTCTCATATACTCGCATAACATAAAGCCCGCTTTCGCCCTTCGATACGAGTATGCCTATTCCGCTATATCCACCTGCCGCATTGTTTGTGTATGCGGCGTATTCTTCAGCGGAGTAATATGCCGCGTATCGATCGTCGAGGACATCAACAACGCCCTCGATAGCGCCATGTTGCATTTCCTGCATAGAAGGGGTGGAATTGTAGTTTTCGTTCGCTATGATGTCAAGCGCTTCATTGAGCGCGCCAAATTGCTGCACGATACCATATTGGGATTTGTCAATTATTGTGCCGTTTAACCACCCGAACAGGATGATAAAGGCCGTAAACCCCGATGAAAGTAATGCCGCAGTTACAACGGCTAAAATTATTGTCTTTCTCTGCGTCATCCATATCCCTTCTTCCATGCAAACATTGCTCTTATTGTACACCGCTAAAAAAATGCGATACATTGGACATTGCGATTTTTATTATTCACATAAAAAAAGGCAGTTGCAGCATGAAATTTTTCACTACAACGGCCCTCTATTGATGAAAAAAATTAACAGCCACACTTCAGGAAGGCTGGGCGGTTAAGCGCGCACTTCCTCAAAGGTATGGTTAACAGCGGCTGTAGCAACGCTTGTTTGGCTACCGCGAGCCGCACGCGAACGAGTGGGCTTTTGAGGCGGTTCTACCTTTAGCTTGCGTAACTCCTCTATGCGCGCATCAAGCTCGGCATACTGCCTGCGCAATTTAAACAGCTCGTCCGCCATATTTACGGCAGCGAGCACAACGCAGGAGCTTGTAGCAAGTGATGGGTTTGCACGTTCGATCCTGTCGATCTGCTCATCCGCATATGCAGCCACGCTTTTGATGTAATCCTCTTCTTCGTTGCCACGCAAAGTGAATGTTTGACCTGCTACCATGACCGTTACGCGATTACCATCCATGCTACTTACCTCCATCATATCAATATATGGTGTTATTATACCCCATTAACCCACAATATGCAAGATTTGAGATAAAATAATTTTGAAAAGCTTGCTGTATATTCAAATAAACATAAAACATACATTTTTTGAAAAACTATAAAATTGTCTGTTTCAAGCAAGCATATGTGCCTTATAAGTAGTACAGTGAGAACGCAAATGCGTCTCAAAAAATTATTAATACTTTGGAGGAAATAAAAATGAAAAAGTTCCGTTGTACAGTTTGCGGTTATATCCATGAAGGTAATGCAGCACCCGACGCATGTCCCCAGTGTAAGGTTCCCGCCGAGAAGTTTGTAGAACTTTCGGATGGCAAGATGGATTGGGCAGCCGAGCATGTGGTTGGCGTTGCTAAGGGCGTTGATCCCGCTATCATCGAAGGTCTTCGCGCCAACTTTGAAGGCGAGTGCACCGAGGTTGGTATGTATCTTGCAATGAGCCGCGTTGCTCATCGTGAAGGCTACCCCGAAATCGGCCTTTACTGGGAGAAAGCAGCTTGGGAAGAAGCTGAACATGCCGCTAAATTTGCGGAGCTCCTCGGCGAAGTCATCACCGACTCCACCAAGAAGAACCTTGAAATGCGCGTAGAAGCCGAGTGCGGCGCAACCGCAGGCAAGTTCGAGCTTGCGAAGATGGCTAAGGCTCAGAACCTCGATGCGATTCACGATACCGTGCACGAAATGGCTCGTGACGAAGCACGCCACGGCAAGGCATTTGAAGGTCTCCTCAAGCGTTACTTCGGTTAATCGTAAAACTGCATAGATTCACTCAAAAGTGGCCGTTGGCCACTTTTTGCTTGCCAAAAAAATATTTGCAAAAGCAATACTATATGTTAATATGAATATATATGCATAATATAGAGAGACGCATATAAGGTATTGAAAAAGCTATATCATTTG
>CAYJPI010000044.1:1927-10565 GCA_964372005.1 uncultured Oscillospiraceae bacterium
AATGAGGAAAACTATAATGATTGCATTAGCTATTGCGATTGCAATGGTATCGGTGTCATGTAGCACACAAGTGAACCAACCGATGGAGGATGGCATCGCATATCCTCAGCAAAATATCACAATGGTGATACCGTTTGGCGAAGGTGGCGGAACGGATGCGTGGGGTAGAATAATCGCCGAGCTCATGGGTGAAGAGTTGGGCGTTCAAATCGAAGTGAAGAACATAACGGGCGGCACTGCCGGCTCGGATGGAATTGCGGCGGTTTGGGATGCCCCGCATGACGGGTATACCATCGCCGCTACATCCGAAACTCCACTGACCATACCTGTGCTTACGGATGGTGAGCAGACATCGAAGGATTGGGAATACTTCATTGCGGCAGGATCGCCCGGCATACTTGCAATAAATAAAGACGCTTATGAGAATTACCCTTCGATGCAATTCGTCGTTGATGCGCTTGCTGATAATTACGAGTCGGTGTCGATTGCCGGGACATCGGGTGGATTATGGTTTGTAATGGCACAACTTTTCGCCGAGTATGGTGATGTGCCTTTCGAATGGCTGTCCTACTCGGGTTCGGCGGACGCTATAGAAGCGGCGCGCATTGGAGAAGCACAAACCGTTGTCGCTTCCGCGGGCGAGCTAAAAGCATATGTGGACTCGGGCGAGCTTATCCCGATTGCCGTGATGGATCATTTAGAATGGGAGTTCCCCGGATATGGAGATGTGCCACCTGTAACCGGGTCGGTTCCGGCGCTTGCATCCTACTTGCCGCTCAAACAGTATTTAGGCTTTAAAATCCCTGCTGACACCGACGAGCAGGTCATCGCGAGGCTAAAAACTGCATTCGATCAGGTTATGAAAAGCCCCGAAATAAAGAAAGAAGCAGAGGATCAGCTTTGCGAGGTTTATGCATTGAGCGGCGATGAAGCGAGGGTGATGGTGGAGTATATCGAGAGCAATCTATGTTGGATGCTCGATGAAATGGGACAAACGCTGAACAGCCCAAATGACTATGCGATACCCGTGCCATAAAATATTACCCTCAAAATGCAATTTTCGCTTGCTTTTATATGGGTTGATAATGTATAATGTCGTTTGATAACTTAGAAGGATCCCCAAGGGTTTTTCGAGAAAGGAAGAGAAGCAATGAGGAAGGAAATTCATCCCGCATACGGCGAAGCATCCGTACGTTGCGCATGTGGCGAAACGTTCAAGGCAGGTTCCGTGAAAAGTGAGTTGAAAGTTGAAATTTGCTCCAAGTGCCATCCCTTCTTCACCGGCCGTCAGAAGCTGGTGGATAGCGGCGGACGCGTGGATCGCTTCAAGAAGCGCTACGGCATCTAAGGCTGAGCATTTACGACGTGAACAAGAGAAGCGAGAAGAGAACTATTCGATCATTAGTCGAGTGGTTCTCTTTTTGTTTGTTCACCATTTGTTCGGAATATTTTGCATTTATTGTCGTTTGATTATGGTATAATATGCATGTATTGTGAATATGGCGGTTGAATTGGTGTTGAACGAGTGCTTTGTGGCGACCCTTTTCAACCGAAATATAGAAAGGTGACATGATGGAGAGCAAGAAACAAATGCCCATGCCGAGCATAGGTGGGCAGGCGGTAATGGAAGGCGTAATGATGAAATCGCCAACCGCTATAGCAGTGGCAGTGCGAAAAACGGACGGAAGCATCGCACGTGATGTAAAGAAAGAGGGCACAAAAGCCCGCAAGGGAACATTTTTCGGTTTACCATTCGTTAGAGGCGTGGTAGCCTTCGTGGAATCACTCGTGGTGGGAATGGGAACGATTACGCGCTCAGCCGAGATGGCAGGGATAGACCTTGAAGAAGAGCCGACGCGCTTTGAAAAGTGGCTGTCGAAAACGCTGGGAAAATCCCTTGATAAAGTTGTAATCGGCCTTGCGGTTGTATTCGCTATAGCGCTTAGCGTATTGCTATTCTTCCTTTTGCCCACATTCATAAGCGGCCTTGTGCTACCTGATAATGTGGCATCGATTTGGAAAAGCCTACTGGAAGGTGTGGTAAGACTCCTCATCTTTTTCGGTTATATTATCGGAATCGGACAGATGAAGGACATCGCAAGACTGTTCCAATACCATGGTGCGGAACATAAAACACTCGCTTGTTTCGAGGCGGGGCGCGAACTTACCCCCGAAAATGCCATGGAGTGCTCGCGCTTTCATGCGCGCTGCGGAACTAACTATCTCTTTCTCGTGATGGGGATAAGCATACTGTTCTTCGCTATGATAGGTTTTAGCGATAATCTTTGGATACGCATGGGAACGCGCATAATTTTCCTGCCCGTGGTTGCGGGTATATCGTATGAAGTGCTTAGATTCGGTGCAAAGTCGGAAAGCTTGGTGGCGCGAATAGTGCGCGCGCCGGGCATGGCGCTTCAACACATCACGACAAAGGAACCCGATGAGTCCATGCTCGAGATCGCGATAACCGCCTTCAACATGGCGATGGACCCCGACAAAGCGCTTAGTGACATCGCCGAAGAAGCCGCCGCCAAAAAAGCCGAGGAAGAAGCCGCTTTGAAAAAGGTCGAAGAGGAAGCTGCGCAGGCGAGTGAGAGCGATGAGGATGAGAAGGAAAAAACGCCTAATGAAGAAAATGAGGTAGAAGCCGACGAAGAAAAAGCGGTTGAAGAAACGACCGAGGAAAAAGCGACCGAGGAAAAAGCGACCGAAGCTGATATCTCTACGCAAGAAACCGAGACAGAAGAGGGAATCACCTTGGAAGAGGAGGCTGTATGAGCGTATGTATAGGGAATTTACTTAAGGAGACCAAGGAACGGCTAGACCCCATAGCGATGGAGGATGCGGCCTATGAAGCGCGTGTACTGCTTGCACATGTGCTTGGATGCGAGGTCGGCTATCTTCCCGCATATCACGATAAAGTGCTGACGGGCTCTCAGCGTGATAAGCTCGAAAGGTTGCTAACGCGCCGCGAAGCCCATGAGCCGCTGCAGTATGTGCTTGGCACATGGAATTTCATGGGGCTTGAATTTGAAGTGAGACCCGGCGTGCTTATTCCAAGGGCGGACACGGAAGTGCTCGTTGAGGCGGCGCTGGATCTTGCCAAGGCGCGCAAATACGAAACGGTGCTCGATATGTGTTGCGGCTCGGGTTGCATCGGCATCAGCATGGCTGCACTCGGTGATTTGTATGTAACATCGGTTGATATCGAAGATATCTGCATCGAGTCCACCATGGAAAATGCTGACAAGAATGATGTGAATGTCGCTGTGGTGAAAAGCGACATGTTCAAAAACATAGTCGGCAAATATGACATGATATTGTGTAACCCCCCGTATCTCAATGCTAAGGATATGGAATCATTGCAAGCGGAGGTGAAGTATGAGCCTGCAATAGCGCTTTTTGGCGGTGATGACGGGCTGGATTTCTATCGCCGTATAGCGGAACAATATGAAAAATACCTGAAGGATACCGGAGTTTTGTTGCTGGAAGTGGGGGCGAGCCAGTCGCGCGATGTATGCAGGCTTTTTGGGGGATTCTGCACCATCATTGAAGATTTCTCGGGAATATCGCGCGTTATTGCAGTGCAAGGAGCGACTCACAGAAGCCAAATCCGTTGTGATTGTTAGCCGGAAAAAGGGATGCTGCAATAAGTGCATATTGCGGCATCCCTTTTTTATATTTACAAACACCCTAAAAACAAGTGCACTTGTTTTTTGTGTATTGCTCATCTATAATATGTATGTAAGATAAATACTGTAATAACAAAATGGGAGTTGTAGATGAGAAAGGACGGCAAACCGGTAAAAAATATCCCCGCTTTTGGGCGGATAATTCCATATATCATGTCATCGCGGCAGGATAGCCAGAACATGTTCCGCGCAGACATAGATGCAAAACCCATAGATGACTTTATAAATAAATGGCGCAAGCAGGATGTGCGCATATCCAGAATGACTCTGATACTCAGCGCATATTTGCGCATTGTAAGCGAGCATCCCGCGCTCAACCGCTTCGTGGTGGGGAAGACAATATACGCGCGAAATCACTTTGTGGTGAGCTTTGTCATGCTAAAGGGTGATTCTATGGATGGCGAGGAAACCGTGGTTAAAATCCCGCTTGAGCTCGATGACAGCGTGTTTGATGTGGCGAGGAAGGTTGACGATGCCATAATAAGAAATCGCGAAATGAGCAATCAAAACTCCACAGATGAGTTGATAGAAAAAATCATGCGAGTACCGCTCATCCCGTCGCTTATTGTAGCAATATTGAAGGGGATGGATCGCATGGGTTTTTTGCCGCGCTCGATAATCGATGCGTCGCCGTTTCATACGAGCTTATTCCTATCAAACCTTGCGAGCTTGCGCATGAATTACATATATCATCATCTGTATGAGTTCGGCACAACCAGCGAGTTTATTACGATGGGTCAGCAAACAAAAACGCTGGCACTTGTAAGGGGTGAAGTTGTGGAGAAGAAGATGTATCCGCTTGGGATAGTGCTTGACGAGCGCATTTGTCCCGGTGATTACTTTGCACGCTGCTTTAAGCGGCTCGAACATTTTTTGAGAAACCCGCACTTGCTCGAGGAACGGGCAAAATCGGTTGAATTTGAGGTGTAGTGATGAAAACTGTAGCGATCTTGGATTATGGAATGGGAAATTTGCACAGCGCGAAAAAAGCGTTTGAGAAGCAAGGCGCCTTTGTCACGGTGACGAAGGATCGAAGTGAAATACTAAAAGCCTCGCATGTGGTTTTGCCGGGTGTAGGCGCGTTCCGCGATGCTATTGCGCTCCTAAACGAAACAGGGCTCGGCCAAACATTCAAAGAAGCCGCAAGCTTGGGTAAACCCACGCTCGGAATATGCCTGGGCATGCAACTTATGATGAAAAACAGCACCGAGGGAGGCAAGTTTGAGGGGCTCGGTTTGTTTGACGGGGATGTTACCTTGATAAAAGCCGGCGGCCTAAAGGTGCCGCATATGGGCTGGAATGAGGTTGAAAACGAAAAGAACTGCCCGATACTCGGTGGCATAAGCGGCCGAAACTTCTATTTCGTGCATTCGTATTGTGCGCAGGATGCCAAGGCAGAATATGCCGCAGGGATAACCACATATTCCGAGCCTTTCGCAAGCGTTGTGTGGGATGGAAAACTTCTATTCGGCACACAGTTTCACCCCGAGAAGAGCGGCGAGGCCGGCCAAAGGCTCATTTCAAACTTCCTCGCGTTGAAAGGCGGTATATCATGCTGAAAAAACGTATAATACCCTGCTTGGATATAAGGGATAACCGCGTAGTTAAGGGAGTAAACTTTGTGGATATACGCGATGCCGGAGACCCCGTTGAGATAGCAAGAAGATACGATGCGGAAAATGCGGATGAGCTTGTGTTTCTTGACATCACGGCAAGCCACGAAAGGCGCGACACCGTTATAAACATGGTGGAGCGCGTGGCGGAACAGGTGTTTATACCCTTCACGGTAGGCGGAGGGATAAACGATATCGAAGCCATAAAAAACATACTGCGGGCGGGCGCTGACAAGGTAAGCCTTAACTCGCCTGCGTTAAACAGGCCGGAGTTTGTAGACGAAGCGTCCGCGCGATTCGGTGCCCAATGCATCGTGGTTGCGATAGACGTTAAGCGCAAGGAAGATGGTAGATACGGCGTATTCAAAAATGGCGGCCGTATCGACACGGGGCGCGATGCCGTAGAGTGGGCGCTTGAGGTTGAAAGGCGTGGGGCGGGAGAAATTTTGCTTACCAGCATGAACGCCGACGGAACTAAGGCAGGGTATGACATGGATATAACGAGCGAAATTTCGCGCGTACTGAAAATACCCGTGATAGCTTCGGGTGGGGCAGGCAAGCTTGAACATTTTTCGCAAATACTCAATGCGGGAGCGGATGCAGCGCTTGCCGCATCGCTATTCCATTTTGGAGAGCTGACCGTCGCCGAGGTTAAGGAACATTGCCGAAGCGCAGGTGTTGCCATGAGGCTGGATTGATGCACTTAAAGCGTCGGCAAAAATAATATATCAAAAAAGCCTTTGAATTTTGTATGCATTTCGTGTTATAATACGCGAGCTAACGTCCTTCTTGCTCAGCGCGAGACGTTGAGCCAAAAGACCATAAGGAGGTGAAAACCGCGTGAATCAGTACGAAGTTCTCTACATTATCACGCCGGAACTCGACGAGGAAAAAACAAAGGCAACCGTCGAAAAGTTCTCCGGCATCGTCACCGCAAACGGCGGCGAGATCGTATCGGTGGACGAATGGGGCAAGCGCCGCTTGGCGTATCCTATCGATTATAAAATCGATGGCTACTATGTCCTCATGACATTCGCATCCGCTCCTGAGTTCCCCAAAGAGCTCGAGCGTAACTACAAGATCGATGAGAAAATTTTGCGCTACATGGTAACCCGTAAAGAGGCGTAAAAAACAAAGCGAAAAGGGCATCGGTCTTTTTGACATGCCCAAGTATAAAGGATCGGAAGGAGACGGACTGTGAACAAGATTATGCTAATCGGCAATCTAACACGTGACCCCGAGCTTCGGGCCACATCGAGCGGCGTTTCGGTGTGTTCCTTTACCATCGCGGTCAATCGCCGCTTTGCTCAGCAGGGCGGAGAGAGGCAAACGGATTTCTTTCGTATCAACGCATGGCGGGCTTTGGGTGAAACCTGCCAGAAGTATTTGGCAAAGGGTAGGAAAGTTGCTGTTATGGGCGAATTGCAAGCCCGTAGCTATGTGGGAAATGACGGGCAAACCCGTTACTCCCTCGATGTTTCTGCCGACGAAATCGAATTCCTCACACCGAGAAGTGAGCAAGGTGGTGGTGCCCCGATGGCATCCGGCGCATCTGCGCCCCCTGATTTGAGCGGATTCGCTGATGTCGACGAGGACGAGCTTCCGTTCTAAGTATCCCTTAAAACGTGCTTAGAACGCAAAATAAGGCGATTTAGACACGGTTTGCCATGCGGGACAATCCCGCACACCCAAAACACAACAATTTTGGAGGTATTCCTCATGGAAGAACGTAAAATGCGGCCGAGAAACCGCAAGAGCAGGCGCAAGGTTTGTGCATTTTGCGCCGATAAGCTCGCGACCATCGACTACAAGGATACGAACCGCCTTCGCAAGTTCGTAACCGAGCGTGGCAAGATCATGCCCCGTCGTATGTCCGGTGTATGCGCGAAGCATCAGCGCGAATTGGCTATCAGCATCAAGCGCGCACGCGTAGTGGCATTGCTTCCCTACGTGTCCGACTAATCACTCCCACAGGACGTTTTAGCAAAACAAGAGAGCATTGCAATCGATTAAAGGTTGCAGTGCTTTTTTTATATTCACTAACACGCCTAAGCCTATAAAAAACAGAAAAGGATGTGCATGTTGCACATCCTTAACTGCTCTGCTGCATGTTGAGAGACTAACTGTCGGCCACTTCACTGATTCTAACCAAGCAATCGCGGCATACGTTTTTGCCCTTGTAATGGATAACATTCATCGCATTATCGCAGAACATGCACGCCGGATGGTACTTTTTGAGGATAATAGTATCCCGGTCAACAAAAATTTCAATCGAGTCTTTAACATCGATGCCAAGCGTACGCCTGAGCTCGATAGGGATTACGACACGTCCTAACGTGTCCATTTTTCTCACAATACCCGTAGATTTCATCCCATTTTCCCTTCCTATGTCCCGTATGTTATTGTGCAGCAGAAAAATCTTACCATAGAAACCGTTCTATTACTATTCAATAATATACATAAATGATAGAACAAGTCAATACAATTATAGTAGTTTCTGTTATTTCATTTCATTATGGGGGGCGTATGTGTGTATGATGAGTTATGTATTCGCAATTTTGTTCTGTATCGGAGCGTTTACGTTAACTTTTACAGATAGCGGTGATGCCGCGACCGCCGCGATGCTGTCCGGCGCAGAAAATGCGGTTACATTATCGTTGGAACTTGCAGGCTCATATCTTCTGTTTATGGGGTTGCTAAACGTAGCAAAAGAAGCGGATCTGGTAAAAAAACTATCGAAAAAACTCGAGAAAATATGCGCCTTTCTTTTTCCCGGTGCGCGCACGGCAACAGCGCCTATCGCGTTAAATATAGCGGCTAATATGCTTGGCCTCGGCAATGCCGCAACACCTTTTGGGTTAAAAGCCATGCAGGAAATGCAAAAATATAATAAAACCCCCGATGTAGCCACCGATGCCATGTGCGCTTTTCTGGCTGTTAATGCATCGGCATTGCAGATACTTCCAACCACCATGATTGCCCTTAGGCAGGCTTCGGGATCAACCGCACCGGGGAGCATAGTTTTGCCTGCGTTTATATCATCAACCATCGCAACTGCGGTGGCGATAATTGCTTGCAAAATTTGCATGAAACGCCAATGATGGGGGCTATTTTGCCGCTACTTAGCGGAGTGATATTGATGTATGCGCTCTACAAAAAGGTAAATGTTTATGAAGCATTTTTAACGGGAGCTCGCGAGGGTTTGCCCGTGCTTTATCGCGTTTTGCCGGCGATGGCGGCGATGTTCGTAACGATAAATTTACTTAACGAAAGCGGGGCGATGATGTGGTTTACAAACCTGCTTTCACCTTTGCTAAGTGCAATATCGATGGA
>CAYJPI010000045.1:0-10412 GCA_964372005.1 uncultured Oscillospiraceae bacterium
CACGGCGTTCCCGAGTTTGGAAGCCCCAAGTATCCCATGTTCCCCGAGGCCGAGCTTCTCTCAGAGCTTGACATGCTCGATAGTAGACTGTACGAGATGTTCGATGCACTCGATACCGTGCCCGTCGGTTCGTTCACTGAACGCATATGGGCGCTTGAAAACAGGCAATTGTATCGCCACGGCCACGAATATCAATGATTAGGCGGCTATCGTGGCTCCTCGCCATATCGTTTATCCTTATTTTCTCCTTCCCAATATTAGGATGCGCACCCGAGGTGCGTGAAAACGTACTCATATCGTTCCTGTCGGCTATAGACAGGGGCGATTATGAGCGCGCGTACACTTATCTATCCGACAGTGTGCGCTACGATGACCCCACGACAACCGAGGATGATTTTGAGGATGCGGACGATAAGGACGATGATGAAGACGAGACGCAAATTTTAGATGAGGAAGCGCCCGTTCAACCTTCAAAAACCATCACCGAACAGCAGTTCATAAATAGATACACGGCCATATTTGCCGAGCTTCAAATCGAGGGGCTTGATTATGAGATAACTTCATCCATCGAGGGTGACATCATATCCGTGTATGATTATACCCTGACATATGACAGTCCGCTCATCGGCGATACAGAGTTTTCGTTCGAGGTTACGGTTGAGCAGGAGAACATGCTTCTTCACATCGACTGGTCGCCATCGCTCATTTTCCCCGACATGGATTGGGGCGACACCGTTCGCGTGGGAACAATCCCGGCAACGCGCGGCGAGATCTTGGCCGATGGGCAGGTATACGCGCAAACCGTTGACGCATGCTCGAAGATTGAAGATGTGGATCAATTCGTCCGCCAGACCTGTTTGCTTCTTGACATGACGGGCGAGCAGGTGCGCGAAGAATTATCGCGCGAATATGTAATAAACAATGATTTTGGCATACTCAAGCAAATATTGCCCGCCGAGCTTACGCCCGAGCTGGAAGCCGAGCTTCTGGTTATCGATGGTATAGGTATCGACCGCGGCAATTTCGGCGAGCTTCGTTATTATCCCATGGAGGAGAGCTTAGCGCATTTCATCGGGTATGTTCGCCAAGCCGATAAGGAGACCCTCGAATCGCTAACCGGCGGCATGATGAACGACTCAGGACTTTTAATCTATCCCGAAACGGGCGAAGAGGTGATGGACGGGCTTTACAACAGTGACAGCATCGTCGGCCAGCTTGGGCTCGAGCGTTCCTACGAGCTCGACATGCGCGGCGAGGACGGCTATTATGTGTTCATAAGCGCGCCCGATGGTTTAAACAAGGGCACATTATACAGGGAAGAGCCCAAGGAGGGGCTTGATGTACAGCTTACAATCGACCCCGATTTACAATCGCGCTCCGAGGAACTATTGAAGTACACATTGTATGGCGATGACACCGCAGGTGCTGTAATAGTGCTAAACCCCGTCACCGGCGAGATCGATGCCGTTGCATCGTATCCATCCTATGATCTTAATCTATTCACGGACACATTGAGCGAGTCCGAGTACAGTGCGCTTGCCGAGGCCGAAAACACGCCATTGTTCAACCGCGTAACGCAGGGTGCATACCCACCGGGTTCTACCGTGAAGCCCTTTTCGGCGGCCGCGGCGCTAGAGTCGGGGGCGATGACGGTTGACACGGAGTTTCCGCATGGCAAAGGCGAGTATATCACGGGTGATGACGATAGAAACTGGCGTCCCTCCGATGATGGCGAGTTTGGGCCATGGGGTGGCGGTATATTCACGCGTGTTGATCTCAACAATCGCCATTATCCACTCAACATGTACGCAGGGATAATCGATTCCGACAACATATATTTCGCGTATGCCGCATTAAAGACCGGCTATGATACTTTCATGAGTTTCATGGAGAATCTCGGCTTTGACGAGCCCATCGACTTTGATCTTACCGTGAGCACACCACAGCTCATCAATGAGGATACGAGGGAGCTTCTCGCCACCGATTCTATGGACGCCGACCACACGCGCCTACAGCTTCTCGGTGAAAGTGCATTCGGCCAGGGTGAGATGCTGATGAGCCCTTTGCAGGTTGCATCCACTTTCGGGGCATTTGCTAATGGCGGAACCATAATGCAGCCATACATGGTTGAGGGTTTATACGAGCAAGAGGGGCAAGATTACACTTTGATTGAAAAGACCGAGCCCATCATCTGGCGCGAGAATGTCATCGACCCGTATTCAGCGCGAGTGATCGAGCCTATGCTCGTTGACGTTGTTCTCGAAGGAACAGGCTGGGCCATCAATTATGAATTGAGCGACACCGGCGAAAGAAACCAGCGCGTTGATCCGCGGTTGTTGAATGTTGCGGCCAAGACCGGTACAGCGCAGGTCGGCGGAAGCAGGACGCGAGAGATATCGTGGTTTGTCGGCTATCGTACCGATGTGCCCGCAAGCGAAGAGCGGCTCGTGCTGGTCATGCTTGAAGTGCCTGCCGAGTCCGAGTATTCGTACATGAAGTACGACATCGCATATGATCTTTTGAAACCCGATACTGTTTTGACGGAGGATTAGTTTATGAAAAATGTTTGCGTATTCGGTGCTTCGCGCGAGGGGCTAAAGCCCATTTACTATGATACCGCCTATAAGCTTGGCGAGGGCCTTGCGCTTGCAGGGTACGGCGTTGTATTCGGCGGCGGCGCTAAGGGGGTTATGGGTGCTCTCGCGAGGGGTGTGCATTCGAAGGGCGGCCGTCTTATCGGTGTAATACCCGAGAAGTTGCATCAAGCAGGCGTTGCCTTTGACGGTTGCACCGAGCTTATCGTTACATCGTCCATGCACGAGCGCAAACAGCGTATGGAGGATTTGTCCTGCGCGTTCATCGCACTTGCGGGCGGTTTCGGTACGCTCGAGGAGTTATGCGAGGTACTCACGCTCAAGCAGCTTGGCTATCACAGTCACCCTATCATAATCGTCAACGATGAAGACTTCTACTCGCCCACGCTATCGCAGTTCGATGCCTTCTATGACGGCGGATTCTCGAGCCGCGAGTTTGAAAACCTGTATTTCGTAACCGACTCGCACGAGCGCGCAGTAAAGCTTTGTTCCTTCGTTCCCGATGACGAGCAGGCCGAGCGCATTGCACGAGCCATCGAGGCGCGCACGCATCACGCATAGCTATTTCAAAAAAGTGTTCTACTAACACTTTTTTGAGCTTTTCACGCCATTTCCCTCTCGCTTCGCTCCCGGGCGGGAAATGGCGCAGTGTACAAAAACGTTCCGTTTTTGCCCGTTTTTGACGCGCATGTCGTCAAAAACGAATGGAAGCTGCCTGCACCGCACCATGAGGAACCGCTAAAGCGTTATGTTTTATAGGCTTCATCCCCTTGACCCCTTTTCCCACGACCCTTTCACAGCTGCGTGGAAATCAATTCGACGAAATTGATTGTTTTACATTTAAATTACACACAAACCATTATTTTTCGCGCACAATTTACAAAAAAACCTTTTCAAAGTCTGTAAATGATGATATAATATTTGATGAAATTTCTGCTGATTTCCAGCTTTTCTACGATTAAGGAGGGGGAGCACGTGTCTTACATTATTACCGGAGAGAGCGCAATGGATTTACCGCACGAGCGTATGGACGAGTATGGTATCCCCTTTGTAAGTGCAAAAATTTGTATTGAAGATGATTGGTTTTGCGACGACATGAAGGCCGATACCGCACGCTTCACTTATGCTAGCATGCGCGCCGGTAAGCATGTTAAAACCGCCGCACCCAATTACAACGAATATGTTGACATGTGGCAAAACCACATCGATCGAGGCAACGATATCCTGCATATCGCCACGTCCTCATCCTTATCTCTCGCGTATCGAAGCGCGTTGCAGGCACAAGAAACCATAGAGGCGCGAAACAGGCGAGCGAACATCACCATAGTGGATTCCCTCGCACTTTCGGGCGGAATGTCACTTTTATTGATGCATGCGCTTGAGAATCGAGATCGCGGCCTTTCGCTTAGCGAGAATGTTGATGATCTTTCCAAAATACGCCCCTATATTCGCCATCGTTTTGTATTATCCACCGATTCGCATTTGCGAAACTCCGGGCGTGCATCGCTCGAGGATGCCAACGAGGCGAACGCAGTCCCCGTAATGCGATTAACGGGTATCGGCTCGTTCGTTGTTGACGAGTATGTGGAGCAGCGTTATAGCGGATGCAATGTGCTTCTATCCAAGGTGGTTCACAATTTGGATGAACGGCAAAAACCCATGCGCATTCACATCGTACATACCGATTGTTTGAGCGAGTCCATTCTACTGCGTAATATGCTTGAAGATGCCTTCCCCCAAGCCACTTTAACGATGAACTTGGGCGGCGCAGGCGTGGGGGCACACATGGGCCCCGGTGCACTCTCCGTGTTCTTCATAGGCCGAGAGCCGAGATAAGTTTGGAGGATATTTATGGCCGCAAAGGCAACTTTCATAATCGGTCGAGCGGGTACGGGAAAAACGCGCATGATCGAAAAATCAATATTAAAGGATATGGAGGATGGCAAGAAGGCCATCCTCTTTGTACCCGAGCAATTTACATATGAAGCTGAAAGGACGCTTTCCTCCCGCCTCGGTGGCTTGATAGGCGTGGAGGTGCTAAGCTTCACTCGCCTAACCGAGCGCATATTAAAGCAAAACGAACGGCCATTCCTTTCCGCCGAGGGGCGCAGGATGGTTTTAAGGCGCGCCACATATCGCATCAAGGGTGAGTTCACGGCCTTCGCCCCCGTATCGACGCGCCCGGGATTCACCGAAGCGATGGATGAGCTTTTCGTGCTCTCCAAGCGCTTTGGCATAACGCCAGATGATTACACCACCTCCGCCGATGCACTCGATGAGGGTAACCCTCTCTCCGACAAACTTCGTGACATGTCGCTATTATTTAGAAGTGCGCAGGATTTTTTGAGCGAGAGATATCTCGATACCGAGGATGCCGTGGCCGCGCTTTTAAGCGCATTGCCATTTTCCTTCGTTAAGGATGCGAACATTTATGTTGACGGATTCGATCTGATGACAAAACAGCTTTCAATGCTCTTCGAATCGCTGATGAGCATAGCATCGAACATCACCTTTTCGGTGTGCATGGACGAAAGCGAAAGCGTATTCGCGCCCGAGGAGCGCACATATACCATGCTACGCGAAAAAGCGTATGCACTGGGGTTGCGCGTGGTAGAATCGCGCTTGCCGAGCATGGAAGTAGATACACCGCTACTGCATCTTGAAAGGTATTTATTTTCGAAGAATCCCCCCGTTTATGATAAAAACGCCGACAGTATACGAATTTTCGCCGCCGAAAATCGCTCTATAGAGGTTGAACGAGCGATGGATGCCCTGCAACATGCCGCAAAATGCGGTATGCGCTACCGCGATATTACCATCATCGCAGGTGACATGAAGGCATATGCTCCGCTCGTTATGCGCGCCTGCAAGAAGCGCGGCATACCGCTTTTCCTTGATGCAGGTAGAAGCATCGAGTCGCATCCTGCTATCGAGCTTATATTGAATGCGGTTCGCGCGGCCGTGGGCGGCTTTACATCCGCGCCGCTGATTCGGCTTGTGAAAACCGGGCTTCTTCCCATCAGCAAAGATGAAGCGGAGATATTTGAAAACTATGTTCTTGAAAGGGGGCTTAGGGGCGGCAATGTGTTCCTTTCTCCCTTTATAAGGGATGATGTGCCGCCGATGGCCGAAGCATCTCGCGAAAAATTGATGCCACCGCTCACAGCCTTAAAGGAGGGCTTAAACTCCCCCGATGCATCAGGCAAAACGCGCGCACTCTACGCATATCTCGAGGAGGTTCACCTCGGCGAATCGCTAAAGAAGGAGGCCGACGCACTCTTCGATGCCGGGCGGCATGCGCTACGAGAGGAACATGCGCAAGTGTGGAATACCATAGTTGCTCTACTGGATCAACTATACATACTCCTCGGTGACAGCAAGGTTGGAAAGAAGGAATATCTCGCCATACTCGAGGAGGCCGTTCGCGCATATCGCGTTGGCATAATCCCTGCAACCGCCGACCAGGTGCTTTTCGGTACGCTTACTCGCACTAAGAGCAGGCGCGTTAAGGCTTTATTCGTGCTCGGCTGTAATGAGGATGTTTTGCCCAAGTCACGCACCGATGACGGAATAATCGACGATGCGGATCTTCTTGCGCTATCCAATTTAGGTTTAACGCCCTGGGGCAACAGCCGCCGCCGAGCGGAAAACGATGCGCTCGATATCTACCGCGCCTTCACACGCGCGAGCGAGAGCATCTACATATCATATGTTTGTGCAGGCAGTAAGGAGACCTTGCCCCCATCCTACTTGGTGAACAATATACGCGACATGTTCCCATTGAGGAAGGAATTGCCGCGCAATGCTTCTATCGGCGAGATGAGCGAAGCGTCCGCTTTCGATGCTTTGCTTTCATCCATGCAATCGGGGGAAGATAGCGCCCGCACCATTGCCTTAAGGCGATATTTTTCCGATAGTGAAGCAGGCAATGCGATTCTTGAGCGAGTGGAGAAGTATCGCGATTTTGAATCTTCGTCGCCGACACTCGATGCTAAGCATGTGAACGCCATGTATGGCCGCATCCCAAGGGGATCGGCTACTCGCATAGAAACATATAATCGCTGCCCATTCATGCATTATGTGCGCTATGGCCTTCGCTCGGAGGTGCGGCGCGAGTTCCGCGATCGCCCTGCACGCCCCGATATAGGGCGGTTTTGCCATGCCATCATGCAACATTTTTTTGAGGAAGCGAAGGGCATTAACCTTTCTGACCTTTCGAGCGAGCAAGTTGAAGCGCGCATCGACATAACAATCGAGCATGTTCGCTCCACCTTCGAAGATGGCCTTCTTCTAAGCAGTCCCCGCGCGAGGGTGGCATTGTCCTACTATGAAGATGTGGTGCGCTACAGCCTAAAAGCTATCGCACGCAATCTTTCGGCAGGATCTTTTATACCATTTGCCCAGGAGGTTCGCTTCGGCACAAATGCGCTCTTCCCCCCTATTCGCCTGATGCATGATGGTAAAGAGGTCATGCTTTCGGGCGTAATCGATCGCATCGATGCGGCGATAACAGACGATGCAACCTATCTACAAATAATTGACTATAAGACGCGCCACCAAAGTTTCGACCTTGCTGATGTGCTCGCAGGCGTATCTATCCAGCTTCCGCTATATCTCATGGCGGTGAATCATGCGCTCGATGATGTAACGCTAATGGAGAAGCTCAATCTTCAAAAACCTTCCGCCGTTGGGATGTACTATCAATCGCTCATCCTTCCATCGGAGGATACGGCAAAGAGGGCTGTGGACAAATTACGATTGTCGGGGCTTGTGGTGAAGGACAGTGCAAGTGCCGTCGAGCATAATGGGGGGCGTTTTTCAAGCGTGGTGCAGTCGCTTTCATTCGGGCAAGACAGCACCGCTTCGGGCGGCGCGGCCATATCGAAGCGCGGAATGCAAAAGCTGATGGACATTGCAAAGGCCAAGGCCGAGCAAACGCTAAGCGATATATACGATGGTAACATAGCCGCCGATCCACTGGTGCGTAAAGGCGATAGGATATCATGCCTCAATTGCGAATTTACGAGCATATGCCGCTTCGAAACCGGCAAAAGAAAGGCGCGTAGAATAGATGAAACCGCCGCAAAAGCGCTAAAAGAAATGCTGAGCGAGGAGGACGACCAATGAGCAATCCGAGATGGACAAAGGCACAGTCGGATGCAATCGAGCTAAAGGAAAGCCTTCTTGTAAGTGCCGCCGCAGGTGCAGGAAAGACGGCTGTTTTAACCGAGCGCATCGCCACGCGCATACGTAGCGGCGCGGACATAGAGCGCATGCGCATAGTAACCTTCACGCAGGCCGCCACCAGGGAGATGCGCGCGCGAATAGAATCGCGGCTACTTGCCCTTGCAAGTGAAGAGAGTGACGAAGGCGTACGCGAGCATCTTCTTGCGCAAGCTAAGCTTTGTGTGGGGCGCGGAGGCGGCACGGGTAGCGTATCGACACTACATAACTTTTGCATGTATATAATTCGCCGCAACTTTCATGTGCTTGGTTTGCCGAATGCATTTAGCATCGCCGATGAAACGGAAGGGAAGATTCTCTTCGAGGAGTCCATGGAGGAGGTTGCCCATACTCTATGCGAAAATGAAGATAAAGGCTATATATCGCTTTTGAAGGACATGGGCGGCGAAGAGAATTTATTTGATACGGTTAAAAGTTTATATAATTTCCTCATGTCGCAACCTAAGCCTGAGCAGTGGCTAAGTGATGCGGTAAAGTCCTATTCCATGGATGAAGCTGAATTGAGCGTTCATCCGCTCGTGATATCGCAGATCGATTATGTAAAAAAACGCATGGCCGATTTTGTTTCGTCGCTAAGAGCAGCGCGCGATATCGTACCGAAAGAATACACCGCCATACTCGCCTTATTGGATGACGATATGTCGCGCCTTATGGCCGCCGAGGTGCAAAAGAGCTATGATGCCATATGCGAAACGATCAATAATTGCAAACTCAAAACATTTCGAGGTTGGCCTAAAGGCAAGGATACGCATATCGAAGAGCGTGTTAAAGCTTCACGCCAAGCCGTGCGCGATGGGTTGAAGGAGCTCGCTTCCATGTTACCCTCCATGCACGAGCATGCCGAATTTCTTTCGGGTGTTCGGCCTTACATAGAGGCGCTTGCATCCTTCACTTTGCAGGTACATGAGGTTTACTCTCAAAAGAAGCAGGAAAAATCATTGCTCGATTTTAACGATCTCGAGCACTACGCACTTCGCGCAATAGAACAGCCCGAAATCAAGAAGGCACTTAGAAGCCGCTACACTCATCTTTTTGTGGATGAGTATCAGGACAGTAGCCGCATACAGGAGGCTATATTGCAGGGCATCAGCCGCGACGGGGGTAATCTCTTCCTCGTCGGCGATGTTAAGCAGAGCATCTATCGCTTCCGCTCCGCCGAGCCTGCGCTCTTCCTCGAAAAGATGCGCTCGTTTACGGGCGGAGAAAATGGGACGACCGTACATCTAAACATGAACTTTAGAAGCTCCCCCGCGGTGCTCGATGCGGTGAACTCCGTTTTCTCGCGCATAATGTCACCCGAGGTGGGCGAAATATTATATGATGAAGACGCGTATCTCTACGCGCCCGAGCATGCCGCAAACACCGCACTTTCGGGCGTTGAGATGCATGTTATAGACAAATCCGCCGATGAGGAGCTAACCGCCGCCGAGCGCGAAGCATCCGTCGCCGCAATGCGAATACGCGAGATGATGAAAAGCTCCGTCCTTGAGGAGCGCGGCGAGTCGCGGCCGCTTCGATACAGCGATTTCACCGTTCTTTTAAGGACGCATAGGAACACCGCCGAGCCTTGGGCACGCACGCTTGCGGCGGCAGGTATCCCATCTTACGCGCAACTTACGGGCGGTTATTTCGATGCCATTGAGGTGCAAGTATTCTTGAATCTTCTAAGGGTAATCGACAATCGCCGCCAGGACATACCACTTGTAAGCGTAATGCGCGGCATATTCTCATTCACGGATGAGGAACTATGCACCGTCCGCGCCGAAAACCCCGATGCGGATGACTTCTTCGATGCGGTGCGTTTATCGTCATCCGGCGATACACCGCTTGCGGAAAAGCTCGCCGCATTCTTGTTCCGCATACATTCTTTCCATGAGGATTCGAGATTGCTACCGCTCGAGGAGTTCATAATGCATCTTCTTGAGGATACGGGTTACTATATATGTGTGGGCGCACTCGATAGCGGCAAGGAAAGGCAAGCCAATCTCGATGCTTTGCTCGAGAAGGTTAGAATTGTCGGCTCGCAAACGCTATCGCAGTTTCTTAGGTTTATGGAACGTGCCTCGTCAACCGCCGCATTCGGTAAGGCTCAACTCGGCGCGGTAGATGCCGTGCGCATACTGTCGATGCATTCATCAAAGGGGCTTGAATATCCCGTTGTTATACTCGGTGGGCTTGGTAAGGCCTTCAATGTTAGGTCATTATCGGGGAAATTGCAATGCGATGCAGATATCGGGCTGGGGCTTGAAGTTCGCGATGCTAAAGCGCGTACGCCGATAACGCCCATTTTTCACACCATAATACAAAAGCGGGCGCACATGATGCAACTTTCCGAGGAGATGCGCATACTATATGTCGGCATGACCCGTGCAAAGCAAAGATTGCTCCTCATCGGCTGTGCATCAAAGGCGGATGAGCTATACGAGACATGTGCCACTTTCGCTATGGACGATAAGCCACGCTTAGCAAAGGCTAAAAGCTATATCGACTGGCTACTCCCCATCGCACTCCAAACCAATGAAATCGAATGCACATTGCACAATGAAACCGCGAAGCTACTACCCTATGACATCG
>CAYJPI010000046.1:0-5586 GCA_964372005.1 uncultured Oscillospiraceae bacterium
GTTTGGATAGGCCCACATACCCCATCATCGCGGATGCACCCTTGATGGTATGCATAACGCGAAAAATTTCATCGACAAGCACTTTGGACAACGCGCCGTCGCGTTCACTGTCCAGCAAAACTTCCTCTAACTGTTCGAGCAGCTGACTGTTCTCATATACATATACTTCTATCAAGGAATCATTAGTGCTCATGTGTTTGCACCCGATTAAAGCTTGTTGAGCGCAGATATGATAGCATCCTCTTTGAAGGGCTTAACTACGAAGCCCTTGGCACCGGCCATAACCGCATCTCTAACCATTGTCTCCTGTCCCAGCGCAGAAATCATGATGACCTTTGCATTCGGGTCAGCTTGGCGAATTGCCTTGAGTGCATCAAGGCCGTTCATTTCCGGCATTGTGATATCCATCGTTACAATGTCGGGTTTAAGCTCCGGATATTTTGCAACCGCAACCGCTCCGTTTTCAGCCTCACCTACTACTTCGAATCCACCCTTTGTCACGATATTACGGATAGAAACCCTCATGAACGCCGCGTCGTCAACTATCATTACCTTTTTCATTGTTTAAGCCTCCTACCTTTGGTGCTCTTTTGTATTTTGTAAAACTTTAATTTTGCTTTCGTTATCGAGTGACTGACTTTTGATAAACCGACGGCTTCACATATGTGAAATCCGTGTTCAGGTTCACAAGCGTTTCCGACATTCCGATAATCAGATATCCACCCGCCTTCAGTGCCCCATGAAGTTGCTTTATCAATTTTTCCCTTGTTGTCCTGTCAAAATATATCATTACATTTCGGCAGAATATAACATCATACGAATTTGGAATCCACCCAATCTTATCATTAAGATTGAAGTATTTATATTGTACCATGCTTTTTATGCTCGGCACAATCTCAAATTCATCTGCACCAACTTTTTTTATAAATCGAGATGCCCATTCTTGCGGAAGCTTGGACACGCGATCCATCGGATACACTCCCATTCTCGCCTTTTCAAGTACATTTTGAGATATGTCGGACGCAACCACGCTTATTCCTGCCGCTGCCGCAGCTCCAAAAAAATCGTGCAATGTCATCGCCAGCGAGTACGGCTCCTCCCCCGAGGAGCATGCCGCGCTCCATATTCTGCGAGGAATCGGGATTTTTTTCCAATCAGGGAACACCTTCTCACGCAAAAAACGATAGTGCTCCTCTTCCCTCATAAAGTACGTAAAGTTGGTCGTTAATCTTGTTACGAGCGTGGAAACCTCGCGGCCCGATTTATCCTTGAGGACGTCATCAATATACGCCGCAAAGCTTGCATAGCCACGTTTGGACACCATTGCACTCAATCGGCCTTCCATTAGCACTCGCTTATTCTCAAGGTTTATACCAAAGGCGGTATACATAAAGTTTTTAAGCCTTATAAAATCGGTGTCGGTCATCTGCAGCATTGCATCACCCCTAAATATCCATCAGTCGATTGCAGTCAAGTATCAACTGCACTTCGCCATTAACATTTCCAACGCACTTAATGTACTGTGCACTCCCGATATCCCCCATTGACGGCGGTATCATTCTCATGTTTTCCGGTATGTTCGCAACTTCCTTAACGCTGTCCACCACAAGTGCAAGCTGCACCCCATCATTATCAATAACAAGGAGGCAGGTCCTATCGGTATACTCCGCTTCCTCCAAGCCAAAGCGCAATCTCACATCCATAATTGGGATAATGTTTCCGCGCAAGTTGACTATGCCTTTCATGCATTCAGGCAAGAACGGCACACGCGTGGTGGGAAGCACCTCTATTATTTCAATGACGAAATTAATCTCGATTGCATATTCCTGCTCGGCAATCGTGAACACGAGATAGCGATTCTCCGCACTACCAATCGTTTCATTATTCGCGTTAACCTCATTAATCGGCTGAATTTCCATTAACCGCAGACCTTCCTTTCCAAGCTTCGTACACTTTACCTACATTAACATATCCACAAGCATTCCGCGAATATCGTCCACGCTGCTAAGAAGCATCAAGTGGTCCACTTCATTGCGCAGAAGCTCATTCATGATTTCTTCGAGTTTGGCATTCACCTTTTCGATTAAAGCAAATGTACGGTTTCTGCCCCTTGCATCGAATTTTCGGAACTTCGAAAATGCAAACCCATTGCTCACTATCTCATCCATTAGCGAACGTATCATTTCACGATAGCGGTGAAATTCGCGCATGTCCGCTCGCTCCGACATTCGCTTGCCTTGCTCGGTTATGTCCGATACGAGCACTGCGATGTGGCTTTCAAGCCGCGCATCCGTCAAGTTCGACATGCTCCTTTGGAACGTCAACACCGTTGAAGGTTCCTTAATTGCATCATCGCTCACTACCCTCGCAGAACTCTCAGCCAAAGGGTGATTGATCTTAGATATTTTCATAATATCACGCTCCGTGCATGTTTTTATCCGTATAGCATTTACGCAAATCGCATCAACACTACCTAAACACGCTCAGTTCTCTCGCTTCCGCTTCTTCCGGCATCAACGAATACGCATGCATGCTTTTTTGTGCGTCGCGCACCTGGCGTATCCTGTCGGACAGTTCTTCGTGTTTGCTTTTAAGACACTCGTTTACCTTATCTTCAACATCCATAATACGCTTTAATGTTAAATTCCAAAGCCGTTTATCTACATTAATCCGCTCGAGTTCCTCCTTATCGGGCGTGTATCCCGATGAGGAGAGAAAGGCAATTCTCTTATCAAGAAGGTCAACCTCGTCCATTCCCTCTTGCCTGTTTTTAACGGCCTTCTTCAGCGCATCGATAACTTTTTCATGCGTAGTATTTTCCAGCTTTAGAAGGGCGAGCAATTGCTCCCCCTCCGAAAGTATTGCAACGAGAGCATTTGCCTTCTCGTGCACGATGTTGTAAAGTCCATTTCCCAATACAACTACTCCTCAACCGTAAATGCTCGGCCTCCTTGGCTACGCACTTCCACCCATGTATCGCGAAGTTCGGTTACGATGCCAAGCACCGGCCGAATTTTTTCCTTGTCCTTCTTCACATTAACATGTGCAATCTCAGCAAGCAAGAAGTCATATATTCTCATAAGCTCATCTGAGATAGGATACCTAAAATCCAAGCCGCGCACAAGTTCCGTAACTATGTCCTGGGCTTTACACAAGCTTTTGTTTGCTTTCTCGATATTGTTCTCAGCGATAAACATTTCGGAAAGCTTTAGTTGCTTGATCAGCGCATCATAGAGCATAACGATCAAATCGATCGGGCTCGCAGTCATCACGCTGTCCGTTTGATACTTATTGAGTAGTGTTGCGGCATTTGTTGCGTACAAGGCAATTCCTCCTTCAACTCTTTAAGACATTCCCAACTGTGAAGTAAGCCATTCCTGCTGTGACTGCATCTCTGCAAGCATCGTTTCCATTGCACTGAATTCAGCCCAGTATCTTTCCTCTTTATCAGCCATTTCGCTGATGATTTCATCGATGTAATTGTCAAAATCGTTGATAGATTCGCGCGTTTCAACGAGCGCATTCGTGCTCATCTGCGTTCCGAAGTCACGCATAATCGAATCCATTCGGACAAATAAGCCGGACTTTGCAGTGTATCCTTCAACGCTGGCATCGGTCTTTCCTTCCTCGTCGATCTCGAGGTTGGTGAACATCTTCTGTACAGCCGCGGAATCTTCCTTTAGTGCCGCCATGAGTTCATCCGCATCCAATTCGATCTGGCCTTGCGTGGTCTTCCAATCTTCATCCCAAGCCTTTGTATCAATGCCGACATCGAAGGCGGAAAGCCCTGTGTCGCTAACGCTGAACGAGAGGGAGCTTCGAAGACCGGTCAAAAGATCGCCGATCATCGTGTCGCCTTTCAAGATGCCGCTCATAGCCTTATCGTCCCACTGCTTCGCTTCCTCCTCGGATATTGCGGAGCGCTCCTCATTTGTTAGGGGTTCATAGTCCCTGTATTCATCAGCGTAATACAGCGCATTCAAGGTGGATATAAGCTCATTGTAGGATTCCACAAAATCGTTTATCGCATCAACGGTGGGCTGGAAATCCTGCTCAACCGTGGCCTGTATCGGTGCTTCAGTTGCGTCCATATCAGCCTTGATCTCAAAGTCGAGGCCATCGATTTCAAACACATTCGAATCCTGCGTGATTGTGCGGGTTTCCCCATTCATTTCAAATGTTATTTCGGCATCTTCTCCCGTGGCGCTCGTGCCTGCGATTCCGAGCAAGTCAAAATCACCGGAAATTTCAAGCGTTGTCTGTGCGCCTGTATCCCTCGAGCTGATCATGAACTCATCCATCATCTCGCTATACTGGAACGATGCGTTCGCCTCGGTGTTGTTGTTTATCTCATACATCATCTGATCGATGGTGGTTTCATCAACATCAAAGCTGAAGCTCTGTCCGTTTACCGTCACTTCAAATTGGCCGCTTGCAGGGATATCATTGCCAAGCTTTTGTATCGCTTCTGCCAAGGTATCGGAACGTTCAACATTCGTAACCTCGCTGTAGCTTCCGGATTCGATGCCCGTTACGCTATCGGCTCCGAAAATCCCGCCGGAGACTTCAATCGTCTGCACGGAAGAATCATTTGCGCGGATGGAGAAGCTATCCGAATATTCGTCATATGACATGGTGACATTCGCGCCACTGTCATTAATTTCTTGCATTACCTGGTCGATGGATTTGTCTACGCCGCCTTCACTAAGCTGGAAGGTATGCGAACCTATCGTGATTTCACTGCCGATATCCGCAGGATCCATGCCCATTGCGGTTGCAAGGTCCGCGAACGACTTCGATGTATCCACCAAACTCGCGCGAGTGGCTTCACCGGCGAACAGTCCCGTACTTGTCTGGTTCGACAAGGTAATCCTCGATTGGTTGCCCACATCGGTATCGACTAAGTTTAATTTTAAACCTTCCGCAGTATCTTCAAAGGAAGCTGTTACTCCGCCGGTAGCAGACGAGCGCTCGTTGATTTCGTTCACAACATCCTCAAGTGTGGTTGCGGATGGATTTCCTTCCGCATCCGTTGCGGAGAAGGAGAATGTTTCACCATTTATCGCAAAAGAAAGCGTACCTTCGCTCTCATCAATATCCCATCCGAGTGCGGCCGCAGCCTCGCCGATAGTTGTGGCCGATGCTACTCCTTTGATGGTATCCGTCCATGTGGCCTGCTGGAATCCGCCGCTTTCTCCCCTTGTGGATACCACATCGGAATTAAGCTGGCCGCTCGAGAGCGAAGCGGTAGTTGCTCTCTTTGCGCTGAGTACGGAAAAGCTCATGTTAAGCGCATTTTCGGTACCCGATATTGATACATAGGGGTTTTCCTCCATCGTCACGCCGTAAACATTGTATGCACTACTCGACATGACCGACATCTCACCGATGACGCTCAAGTAGTCGTTTCTTACATCGTTTACCATCTCGTCGATTTCTTCATATGCCTCAAGGCGCCATTCCTCGAGCTGACGATCACGGAATGCATCGTCAATCATATTTTGCTCCCTATAGAGCATATTCTCAACCAATGCCTCCGTGTCCATGCCGGAGTACATTCCAGTTATTCTTTGCGTGGAGTACCCA
>CAYJPI010000046.1:5596-10412 GCA_964372005.1 uncultured Oscillospiraceae bacterium
ACGCTGATTGCCATGTTAAAAACCCCTTTCCATGCTTCCGCATAGCCGTTAAAATTTGTTACAAAGTGTCCTATTTATTTTATCGTGATTTTTGTTGCCATAATTAAGCTTATTTCCAATATACAAAACTATACATGCGCAAAATACTGCACTTCGGGCAAGCTGGCGTTGTAAATATTGGTTACGTAGGTATAATCCGTAAGCGTACGCCCGGCTTGCGCAACGGCCACTCCCTTCACGGGATCGTATGCACCATTAGTTGACGGCGAAACAACCTGGCAGTGTCCATGCGCACCATCTTCATTTTTCCATATCGTGATGGCAGGCTGGCCTTGGTTGGCCATATACTGCGCCTGCTCGGGGCTTACCTCATGCCACCCATACTGCGGGCCATATGTGTTAAGCCAATCCGATATGCGGTTCGCATTCATGCTCATGTAGTCGGGGTCACTGCGATTAGACGGTTCGCCCGTGTACTTGTTTGTGTGATGCGGTATTTCGGCGCCCATCGCCTTCGTAACGTCCCACATATAAATATTGCAATATGTATCGTCCTTGCCCTTTTGGTTTACCTCGTAGCGCGGATTTTCATGCACCGCAAACTGCTCGATAACCGCTCGATATAATTCGGGGCTTCTGTTCGAAACATCGGACGTGATAGCAGGGGTAATCGTGCCTCCCGGACTCACATCACTGCCGACACCGTCCGGGTCGATTGCCTCAAGCGTCGCTTCGTCTACCGCGCTGGGCGGCGGAGTGTATGTCGATCCCTCCGACGAGATCGGAACCTCCGATGCGGCTACTGTAATCGACGAACTCACCCTATCAACAACCGATGACGAACTTGTGGTGCTTGACGTATCGGTTAAGTTTGCCACCGTATCGCTAACCGCACTTACGGCAGGTATGGATGAAATATTCATCGTGGGAGTTGTTTGCGCGCTCGATTGTGCGCTATATGCATTCGCCAATGCGCTCGAAGCCATCATGCTCGCTTGCGTGGCGGCACTGCTTGTATCGAAGGTGGATGCCGTGGTTCCACCGAATATTCCGCCATAGGGATCATAGGAGTTCATCGATCCGCCGAACATCGACATCATTGAGCTCGATGCACTGTCGCCGAAACCTCCCATCATCAGCATGGGAAGCATACTGCTCATTCCACTCATGCCACTCATGCCCGAACTGCTTCCTCCAAGCATGGAAGATAGCAGGAGCATGGGGATCATGTCCGCCAATGTGGCTGTGATGGATGACAGCGCATTCACTGCCGCGGTTGCCGCAGTAGCACTATCTGCCGCGAGTTGAGCCGCCGACTGTGCCGCAAGTTGCGTCGCATCGGTTGTTTGCACAGCCGTATTCACCGCCTGCGCAGTGTCTTGTATCGTTTGTGCGCTATTTGTTGCAGCCAACGACTGAGCGGCTTGCGCACTATTTGTAGCGGCTGTTTCCTGTGTGCTTTGGGTTAGTTCGGTTGTTTGCTGTACGATCTGCGCAGGCGCACTTACCTCCAAGTTTTGCAAGATTGATCCTTCCGATACGGGTACGCTCAAGCTAACTTGCAGGTTCTGCACCGTTGGAGTTTCTATATCGGTTTGTGCGGCTTGCATTTGTTCATTTAGCATAACCGAAAAGCTTCCGCTCGTATCGCTCGATGCGTAGGAGGATGTTGATTGCGCCGCATTGATATAGCTAGATACGGCGCTTGAAGCCGAAACGAGGTTTGACATTCGTACATATCCTTTCTAACTCCAATATCATCATTCGAATATCGAAGATTTTCTGTTTTCTTTTATATGTATTTCTCGCCCGCGCCCACTCTCTTTACATGTAAAAGCGAGGTTGCCGGGTTGAAGGTTATTGTCCTACCATGGGTACCCAGTACATCTTGAGTTAACAGCAGTATACGCATTTTTTTAAGCATTTCTTGGCATGTATTAACATTTCGTTCGCCAATCTTGGTTGCGGCTCCACTCATAGCGGTAGATGAGAACATATGCGCTCCACCTGCAATCTTTGCTACAAGATTCATCCTGTTCGCTCCCGCTTTCACAAGTTCTTCGGCAAGCAATTGTACGCCCGTATCGGCATATTTTGCTCTGTTTGCCGTAATCCCTCCTGCGCTTGCTGTTGGCAACATCACATGCACCATTCCACTTATTTTAGAAACTTTATCGAATATCACTACCCCGCAACAAGAGCCCAATCCCAACGTTGAAACGGAATCCGGTGGTCTTACCACGGCGAGCTCGGCGATACCGATTATAACTGTCGCCATATTTTTCTCCCTGCTTGTCTTTGCGGCTTAGATTATTCGAGCCCAAGAGCCTTCATTAGTCTTGCCGAGGATTCCATCGTGGGTATCAAATAGTATTGGCCTGCCAGAATTGCCCCATCGCCCGAAAAATTCGATGCCATTCTAAGCACACTGTCGCCCATCTCGCCATACACCACAACGGGAAGGTTCATCACCGCGCCAACCATATCTACGCTCAATACAGGTACGGATGGTGTTATCTTTAGGTTCGTGAAATTTGCAATAGCCGTGAGGTATGCACCCATTACGATATTCGCGATTTCCGTCATCGGTTGCAATGTCTCGCAGATCTTTTCGTAATCCTGCATATTGTGATCGACCGACTCACCCACCAATCTCTCGATGAGTTTAAGCGTGTCATCAAGGGGAAGTATCATCATGATGTAGCCTTCAAGCTCTCCCGATAACTGTATGGCAAGAGCAGCCACCAGTTCCTCAGGGGACGTATAGCCTTTTGTAGCATCTCCAAAGGACACCATTTCACAACTTGGCAAGCCAACGGTAATCTTGCTGTCTAACATGGATGCAAGTGCGCTTGCTGCATTACCTGCCCCGACATTGCCAATCTCCATCAGTACATCCATCGTCATCTGATTCATAGCCATTTCATCACCTCTTTTCGAAATTATGCATATCTATCTATGTTGATTATACACAACTTACATAAACTACTCAATCATTTATCGAAAAAAACATGGGCTGAAATTAGTTTTTTGTTGTTATTACACATTTTCTTTGCATTCTATCTGGGAAATACCTGTTTTCATCAGTAATTTCACACAATAAAGGAATGATTTGTCATGAAATATTTACCGATTGCTTTCTGCTTAATTTGTTGGTAATGTCTGCCGATATATAAGGCAGAGCATATTTTTAAGCTGATAGGAGGTTCCCTATGCAAATACAGGGAATACAAGTATATATCCCTCAAACTTCAAACAATAATACATCCGACTCGCCATTTCAAATCGGTGATTCTTTGAATGCCACCGTGGAGGACGTTCAAGGTACAAATGTTTCTCTTCGCACAAATGATGGGTCGCTCATCGTGGCAAAACAGCAAACGATGGATCCGTTAAAGGTCGGCGATTCGCTGAGCATGCAGGTTGTGAAAAACGATGTGGGCGGAGCGGTATTGCAGCTTATGGAAGTAAATGGGCAGAGCGTGCAAAACTCCGTCGGTTCGGCGGAGATGTCTCTTCTTACCATGCAAATCCCATCGACAGAGGCGAGCGTGGCCATTATGCAAGCCTTGCAGGACATGGGCCAGCCGCTCACAGCATCCGTTGCGTCACGAATGACGGATATCATGCAGTTTTTCCCGGATCTAACGCCGCAACAATCGGCACTTTTAAGCGCCTCATCCATACCCCTTACCCAGGAAAACGTGAGTGCCTTTATTTCATTTTTGGAGAATCCAACCTCGGCGGCCACATTCTTCGATGCACTAACACCGTTTTCAAGTGCGCTTCTTAAAATGGACGATACAACCGGCAAGGTCACCCTCCCTCAAAGCGCAGGCGAAGCCATGCCCCAAAATCTATCCGCGCGGACGGAAGCATTCCTCACCAAAAACAATGCGTGGGATAACATTTTCTCTCGCGTTGTCGAAGGCGGCGAGGGCACTGCGCGCGATATTTTGCAGTTCATGTCCTCTTTGCCTCGAAGTGCCACTGCGGCTGATCGTGCGGCCATCCTATTTACATTAACCACTTTGCAATCGGATGCACCCGCACAAAGCGAGGGGCAGCAGATGCAAAATGCACAAACCATGCCCGGCGATAATGCTGCCGCGCAGGCGCAACAGCTCGTGCAAAATGCACAAACTCCCACCCTTCCCTCCCCCTCTCAAGCGGTAACCAGCATGCTGCTACCGCTGGAAAACGCAACGGCCGATACGCTTTTGGATACAGTACGCAATCTTTCACCTCGTGCACAGTCCATCACCGAGGCATTGATTGCAAGCGGAAGCGAGGGGCGTTTGCTCGAAAGTGTTGTTCAGCTTGGCCAAGGCATAGCAATGCAGGCTCAGTCAATGGGTGAGATTGGCGGACTCCTCTACACACAATTACCCGTCCGCATGAACGATACCCCCCGCGATGCCGCTTTGTACATCCTAAAACGCGATAAGGGAAAGAACGATGTGGACGAGGCAAACACCACCGTCGCCCTGTGTTTGGATACCGAGAATCTCGGCATGCTTGAAACCCTGATTAATGTTGAACGTGATGCACTCTCGCTACAATTTCGAGTTGAAGATGAACAGAAGCTATCCGTTGTAAGGTCCATGCTATCCGAGGCTCACGAGCTGGATTTCCCTTCCCGTTATCGCTTTACGGGTGCGAAAGCCATGCTGCAAAAGGAGCGCATCACCCCCGAAACAGCGGGACGCATTTTGCACGAGGCAGGCGGCCACATTTCCCCCGGTCGCTTTGATATCTCCATCTGATCGCGGGGGGTGCGTGATGGAGGATAATAGGAAAGCCCAACCTGCCGCTG
>CAYJPI010000047.1:0-7095 GCA_964372005.1 uncultured Oscillospiraceae bacterium
TGGGAAGCCTTGCTGGGGTTGCTGATATCCCTGCTGAGGGAAACCTTGCTGGGGTTGCTGATATCCTTGTTGAGGGAATCCTTGCTGGGGTTGCTGGTATCCTTGTTGGGGGAATCCTTGCTGTGCGTATCCCTGTTGCTGATAACCCTGCTGTGGGATACCGCCCGGCATTTGAGAGTTCGATGGACGACCGAGTGCGGCGCAAATTTCATTGCCCATGTCTTGGCAGATTCTATAATCGGTATCATAGGTACTCTTGATATCGTCCGCAAAATTATCTAGGCGGAATCGAATGTCATCGAACCAAGGGCTTTGGATTTGAATATCCATATAGAACTCATATGTGGTTTCATAGCGCGGTGGATTGTAACGTTCGCGCTCGCCATCTTTATCCTTGCGGTATAGTTCGCGCTTCTCGTCTTTGATTTCAACCCTGCAGCTTGTAACCTGCGAAATACTGATTATGTCGGGGTTGCGCTCGCGCCAGTCTTTGCGCGAACAATAGATGAACGAACCCTTACCTTCGTCAATCTTGATTTCGTCGTTTCGCCCCAATGTGCGAGTAGGCGTAAATGAAGCGAGCGCCGCTTCGTTTTCTTCGCGGTATTTTAGTTGCGCTTCAATGTCTTTCACCGTAGACTCGCGCCTTTCCGAAAACAACGGCGATAGCTTTTTTGCGCAATCCTTGCACATATTGCCATCCTCAAGCTTACGATTGCCGAGCAAACCTATTTTGTCGCCGCAGATATCACAACTTTTCTTGTCAAACAAGCCCATAGTAATTACCTATCCTTTCAATATTGTTTTCTTCTAAGATTGTATTCATTGTATCAAGTAGAATGAAAAACGTAAATGTGCCACGCGGCACATTTGTGGTATAATAAAAAAAATGGGTATAATTAATGTAAATAACATAGGGGAGGTAGTACAATGAGGAGACAGGCATCGAGAGATCACGGGGTTTTAATAGCTTATGCCATCAACGTTATTTTCCATTCTGAATGGGCAGTGATAGCATTGGTGTGCTTTGGCCTTGACAAGTGGCTTAATTTTCCGTCCGTGCTTTGGCAAATTGCACTCGCGATATGGTTTATCTGGCCGGCTATAATTACGTTTCTTTTGTCTTCGCTCGTAAAAAACAGTGAGCCTAGCGTCAAATCGGGCGAAAACAAAAACCCATACTCCAAAAAAACCGAAGATATTCTTCCAAAGGTTGATAAGTAACATCGCAAGCAAACAAAAAAGTGGTCGAAAGACCACTTTTGTTTCTTTGTATTAACTCATTGTGTTTGCATTACGATACCAACTCGCCCTGATGCGAAATCAGCGTTGCATCATACACGCCATCGATGTGCAAAAATCTTTCCACAACGCCCGTTTCATCTTCCTTTAGGCGCACTTCAAGCGTCATCTCAACGCCTTCGCGCTGAACGGTTTTACTCTTCAAGCGATTCTTAGGTATCTGGTTTTTAATAAGCGCCTTAACCTGTCCGCTCACATTCTCATGATAGTGCAATATTAGAAGATAAGGCATGCTCGAGCGAACCTTGAAAACACTCAAGAGCACCATGATGAGGCCGATGATCACCGCGGAAATAACCGCAACATCGAAGAACTGTGCGCCTAATGCTATGCCTTCGCCTATCGCCCAGAACATGAATGTCGTGTCCATGGGATCTTTTATCGCGGTACGGAAACGAACGATTGACAATGCGCCTACCATGCCTAGACCCACCGTGATATTGTTTGCGATGATTATGAGAACCATCGTGGTAACCATGGTTAACATTATCAAGCTTAAATTAAAAGAGCGTGAGTATAGAACGCCGCCAAATGTGCGCCTATACACAAAATAGATAAAACTACCTACCAGAAGAGCTGCTGCAAGCGTTATAATGGCTTGTAATGGACTCACGGGCGAGTTAAACAGGTCCGTGAGGTTAAATGCTGCGGCAATGGGATCGTTCATAAAAAGATACCTCCAATTTTTTCTTGAAATCTTTATTAGTTAGATGGTGGCATCACCATCTAAAATTCATAGCGCCTTGCAAAGACATACTTGCTTATCGCACTTCTGTCCGCCACCTGCGGTTGTATAAGTGTGCGAATATAGCCTGGAAGATAGCGGTTAAATTTAACTTCGAGCACCATGCCATAATCGTCAATAATGGGTATGGTGGGCACATGTGGGTTAAATATATCGGTGCGATACATCCCCGTTCGTATGTCCATATCGAAGGTTACGCGCACATCCTCCATGGCGAATACATATGGTTCTCGATAGTAATCAACTATCACTTTCGGCCTCATATGCTTTGTGCGAAAAGCCGCGTAAAAGCCCGGGGCTTCCCTATTGTGCATATTATACAGCACCGATATGTCCCCCGCAAGGATCGAATCGCATTCCTCTCGCGTTAATGTGATGGCCGTCTTTTGGATGTATGGCCCTTCCTTGTGCTTGCGTTCGAGCTTTATCACCTTGTCAGACAAATCGTAAATGCGGATGCGATACTTGTCGCGGCTGTCCGATCCGTCGAGCTTTTCGGTAACAGCGCCATTGGCGTAATCATCGAAGTACAAACTGCGTATGTGGTATCGCCCGTCTTCCTTTTGCGCCGCAAATGGGTCGCGGCTCATGGTAAGCGCCAAACGACGTGCGAGCACCTCATACTCTTGGCGTGTTATGTAGTATTTTTGTTCGTGGCGGTATTCCCTCATCCGAACACCTCCTGCATATAACTGTCGGACAAACCGTATGTCGATTGTAATTGCGCCTTTATAATATCGGGGCGATCGTTTGCAAAGTCACGCACTCGCTGAATGTGCGTTTCAAAACCGCTTACCGATGCAAGCACTTCCGCACGCTGTGTAACGCCCATGAAGGTAGAACCGTTAAAGAATGCCCTCTCGCGCTCTATCTCGGGTGCGACATAGCCGTATAGCTCATCTACGAGCGCATTCACCTTTTCGGGGGCGAATACGGTATCCATAAGTTCGGCGAATCGGCGTAGATATTCGTCCTTCCAACCATCATTTTCGAGAAGAGCATTCAATAGATCGGAAAGCGGCTGGCGGCTTTCCATGCGTAGCCTAACCGTTTCATGGTTGACATTGTAGAAACCATAGCAAAAATCATAGTATATCCACTTCCATTTTTCGCCGGGAAGTTGATAGTATTGAATGTTCCAATAATCAGAGTTTCCGACATATGTTTCGCATATGATGTAATCCATGAAGCTGTACACGTCAATAATCTCGGATAGCTCTTCATAGTTGGCCTGTATGGAAAAATCGGTCGAGCGAACATAGGCCATAACCTCTTCCCAAGCATCGGTGGTACCATGGCTCACGCGAGTTTCGGATTTTACGATATCCATATCATCCGCATTGTCAGTCCCCTCATGTTGGGCAACAAAGAAGCGATTGCGTTTCTCACGCAGGAAGTACACTCCCCAGTATTCGCCATTCAAGTAGAGTACATAGGGTTCGTATGCCTGATACAAGAAGCGAACATCGGTATCGTACAAAAGTCCGGCGGCAAGTTCATCTCGTATCTTTGAACGTGATTGATCCTGCGCCCCTGCCCTTAAAGTGAGGGAGTGGTACTCGGTAAAGTCGCGCTCATCGAAGAATGCATACTCCATGCGGTTGCTTCCGTATTCGCTCGATGACGACACGTTAAAGCCCTTTTGCGCGCTGATGCGGCCGAAACCACCTGCGATGCGTATATCGACATTTTGCGAGAAAACTTCCTGCCCTTCCTCGGAAAAAATCCCGAAGTTCGCGCTTCTCTCCCAATTTTCTTGGTCCGCTTCGCTCTCCTTGCCTTCGTAGAAATTCGCGGAAAGTAGCACGTCTCCAAGCGGTGCGGCGGGGTCGGTTATGTACTCGTCACCGAAGGTGTAGATGCCTATTTCGTTATCCCAAAGATTATCGGGATCGGTCACCAGCGTTGCGATGGGAAGTTCGTGATTCACTCCATCCGTGGTGAAAAGGAAAGTTCCACTTGTGGAGTATCCATCAACGAAACCGTTTTGCACGGACATTGCGCGTACAACCGTGTTTTCGCCAATTTGTATCGGCGCTGTATACACGGGTGATGAAGTTGTCGGCGTGGTGCAATCCAGGGTATAGTGTATGGTTTCCCCTGCGCTTGCCGCTATTTCAACCGCCATAGGTGCATCATATATGCCCGGAACGGTAGTGAATACGGGCGTGCTCGTAACGCCTTTCATGCCCTGTGCGTTTTGGCCGCCGGGCGTGGATTCCTCATAATAAAAAAGGGTGGTCGACGTGCGGCCATAGCTTATGTCCGGCTTGGCTTTGCCGACGGTGAGCTTGTCCAAAAGTCCGCCCTCGGGATCGAACAGGAGGACGATGTCCCCATCCGAGCTTAAATTAAAGTTCGCTGAGAGATTTTTTTTTTGACCCTCGTCATCCGAGGTTGTTTCATCCGCCGAGCAGGTAACCAAAATGTATTCCCCCGATTCGATTGTCGTCCCTTGTGGGAAGCGCCATTTTCCCGGGTTGTTGGCATTGTCTGAGAGCACATAGTTAGATATGTCCATCGCCTGCGTTGATGCATTGTATATCTCTATCCAGTCCGGGGTAGCGCCATCGTCATCGATATAACTGCCGGTATTCTGCGTCATCACTTCGCTGATGTAAAGTTGACCCTTCGGCAGTGCGATAGTTTGTGAAAACTCCGCAAAGCCTTCCGCGCTGTTAGGGTAGCCGGGGGTGGGTTGCATTGTACCCACAAAATCACCCGTGCCGTCGATTTCGCGTGCGAAGGCCATGTCCGAATCGAGTGTCGGATATGTAATTTCATCGAGTACCGCTCCGCGAGTGTCGGACAATACTGCGGTTTCACCATATGCCTTCAAACCAAACGGTGCGTGCAATTCCCCTTCGATAAGCCCATTTTGCCCTGTGCAATATATAAGCAGGTAGGAATTTGCCTCAATCACCGTGTTCTCGGGGAATACCCATTCGAGCGGCTGTGCCGCGTTGTCCGAGAGGCCATGACCCGATAGATCCACCGCATTACCCGTGGTGTTGTAAAGCTCGATATAATCGGGGTATGTGCCATCGGCTATAGAAACCGTAGTGCGGTTAGACGCCATAAGCTCGTTTATGCGAACTCCATTATCAACTACTTCAACCTTGAGGCTTTCGCGATATGCGTTGGCGCCCTCCTCGGTGTTCGGGTATCCGGGTGAAGGGTTCGTGTTCTCCTCCCAAATGTTGGAGCTGTTTCGCGCTAGTGACGCGCCCGATGCAACCGCGGTTAGCGAAACGGAGTCAACGGGGTTTCCCGTGGGATTCGTTAGAACGAGATCCTCATTTGTTGAAATTTTGAATGATGCATGCATGGGTCCTTTTTCCGCATCGCCCGAAAGGAACACGACAAGGTAGTCGCCCGCTTCTATAGTAGTCCCCTGAGGGAACACCCATTTCGCGGCAACCAAAAGATCATCCGTCAAACCAAAGCCGGATATGTTAAGTGCATCATCGGTTGGGTTATGAAGTTCTATCCAGTCGGGATAGTCGCCATGTTCATCGGGCACGGTGCCTTTGTTCGAAGCCATCGCTTCATTTAAGCGCACCCCCGCTGACGGCGAGGAGATAACCGTGCTTCCTTCGTAAAGCATAAACACGGCAGCAAGCCCCACAAGACAGAGGGCTATCGTAATTATTAATAGCGTAGTTTTTCCTGATCGCAAAAGCATAACTCCCTTCAGACGAGGCTTATTCCCTCATCATCGCGATGTTTTTCTCCTTGGAAGTATACCACAAAAAAGCAGGAATGCAAAGCTATGTTGGTAAAATTCATACAATGGTTAGAAATGGTGTGAAAAAGCCGCCTTCAAAATCGAAAGCGGCCTAGGCTGTCAAAAACATATCGACACAGGTATACATTATAGTAGAAGAAGCACAACAGCCGCCACGGCAAGCGCGCCCATAGTTATGAACATTTCTGCCCATCCCGGCCGGCGAAGAGGTTTTCCGTCTGCAGTTTTTCTCTCCTCGTCCATCTTGTTCAAAAGCCCTTTTTCCTTATGCTCTTTCATCATATCCCCATATTCTCCGGGGTTTTTCACGCAACATCCCATAGTGTTTTTCCTCCCGCATAGCAAAAGTATATTTACTATATTTTACTTATTCATACCACGAAAGCAAATGCTTCAAACGCATCAACCTGTCGGCGGTGGAATAAAACCGGGATCCTGAGAGACGGCTTGGTTTGCCGCATCCTGCTCGGTAGGAGCTACCTGAACCTCAGGGATAACCGTACCCTGTTGCTGAGCCGGTTGCTGAACGCCCGAACCTACCTGTACGCCAAGTTGTTGTTGCATCAACGCATTGTATTGGTTGAGCGCCGATGTGTAGTAAATAAGGCTATCGCGAGCGCTTTCATCGATGGCATCATCAATGATATCTTGGAGCTCATCACGTACTTCCTGCATCGCCGCGACCGTTGCCGCATCGATCATAGTCGCATAACTGTAAAGGTATGTATCCGCAACCGAAACTGCATACTTAGCGGACGAAAGCTCGGTTGCAATCAAAGCCTGCCCCGCCTCGATGCTCGCTCTTATGTTCGAAGCGTGCATTTCCATATCAAGCTCGGGATCTACGCCGAACACCTCTTGGATAAGCGTATCTAGGCTGTTTAGGTTGAGTCCCCAGCAACTCGCCGCACCTACCATGAGATTGCTCCCCTCAAGGCTATGGCGAGAAAGTTGCTCGAAGTCCATCTGCAAGGCGAGCAGAGAGAGCGATGATATCTGCGTAAAGGATAGGTTGGTTTGGATGTTTTCCTCAACCGCCTGATATATGCTGGGTAGATTTGCAATCTGCCCAGAATCCTTCAGCTGTTCAAATATCGCCATAAGCATGCGCTGTTGACGGTCGATACGCGCTATGTCGGAATCTCCCTTTCTTTGGCGGCAATAGTCAAGCACCATTTGCCCGTCCATATGCTGTACTCCGGGGAGAATCTGCCTCCCGTTCATGTTGATTTCAACATCAACATCATATGTTACTCCGCCCATCGCATCCACTATTTCCTTAACAACATTCATGTTAAAG
>CAYJPI010000047.1:7105-10409 GCA_964372005.1 uncultured Oscillospiraceae bacterium
CCGAGATAATAGTCTATCGGTATTCCACCAAATAGGTAGCTCACGGTGTTCATGGCATAATCATATCCGCTTTCCTGCGCTCCACCACCTGCAGATAATGCGCTGTTGATGCGGTTGTAGTTTCCCGTCGGGTTACCGTTTGCATTGCAGATTTTAACATAGCTGTCGCGCGGCACAGATATCATGTCTACATCATTCGTTTCAAAGTCTATCGACACGAGTATCATCGTATCCGTTCGGAATGATCCCCAATCGGCACGTTCCGTACTCTCATCAACGCCCAATACCAGCACATTTACCCTGTTTTTCATAAACTCCAAATCGGATTGTGATAGAAGTATCGCTTCCGCATCGGGTGTGGGGCTTGGGGTTGGAACTGAAATCGCTGCATCCTCTACAACGGGTGTAATAGTTGGGGTTGGGGTGGGCGTTGGCGTTGGCATGGGGTCGTTGTTAAAAAGAGCCTGTGGATTCGATATGCGCGCCCAGAACACGCCGCCCACGGCGAGCGCCACAACGAGCAAACCCAAGATGGTAAAGCCGATGATTCGGCCTATCTTGCGCTTGGGTTTTGCACTCGGCTTATCCCCATTTCCACCACCTGCATTCGAAGGCTTAGGTGGGCGCTTGCCCTTTTGCGGCTTCGATCCATTCTTCGCCTGTGGGTTCTTCTTTGCATACTTGCTCGCATGGGGATAGTCATCCCTTGGATAGTCATCCCTCGGATGATCCTCATGTGAATATTGCTCGTTCTGTCCGCCGCCAACATCATCGTACACGCCATCATTTTGGTGGATGTGGCCGTCGCGGCCGTTTTGGGGGTTTGATGGTGCAGCAGGCGCGGCGGTATCTTCATGAGCGATTGAGCTGCGCGCCATTTCTTCCGCGTAAGCTCTGTCCTCTTCTTCGCGCATTTGCCTGCGCGCCTTCTCGGCCTCCGCTTCCCTTGCGAGTTGGTGTTCATATGCAAGATCGGCCGCTCTTCGTGCGCGTTCACTCGGCACGGCTGTACGCCCACCATTGTTTTGCGGGTTGTTATTTGTATCGTGCATTGTTGCTCCTCCACGAATAAACTTCTGCGACAGTAGCGCTAATTTTTCTTGTGCGCACGGTCAATTCATACATTATACCTCAAAAAACAATATTTTTCCCACAAAATACATGAAAAAACGGTGAATTTTATTTATTTTTCCCAAAAAAATACTGCTTTTTATGTCTGCTCGAAAATATTATCTTGCCTTTTGCTCAGATTTTACGTAATTTTTATGCATGTGGGGTTCCGTTTTTTGCCGTAATTCGTTATAATAAATGCAGTGTGTAACTTCCTTTATCAAACATTTGGTTTAGCATACTCACTCGAATGTAAGGGAAGAACAATATAGTACGAAAGAAACCTTTAGGGAGGGACAAAATAAATGTACGGCGTAATCGATATCGGCTCCAACACCATCCGTCTTTCAGTTTATAAGAAACGCGAGGACGACTTTGTTTTGATGTTCAACAAAAAAAGCATGGCCGGCCTTGCAGGCTATGTGGACAAGCAGGGCAATTTATCTTCGAGCGGCATAAGAAAATGCGTAAGCGTTCTCAAATCTCTCAAGAAGATTCTCATGAACATCGAAGTAAAGGAAGTGTTCGTTTTCGCCACCGCCTCGCTTAGAAACGTTAACAACACCGACGATGCCATCAGCATAATCGAACGCGACACGGGCTTTGTTATCGACCTTGTTTCGGGAGAGCAGGAAGCATTGTATGGCTTTAGGGGCGCAACCTGTTTCTTAGAGCTCAAGCATGGTGTGCTTGTTGACATCGGCGGCGGCAGTACGGAGCTTGCATTTTATTATGCGGGCGAACTTGAGCATGCCACATCGCTGCCGATGGGCTCGCTAAGCCTATATTCCCAGTATGTTGACGATGTAATACCCACTCAAAAGGAAATGATGCGCGTGGAAAAACATGTTCGCGATGAACTCATGCGCGTAGATATATCGGGCAAATACTCCGTTATTTGCGGCGTTGGCGGAACGGTTCGTGCCACATGTAAGATAAATAATGATATATACGATATGCCCTCCCACAACGATTTGGTTCCGGTAGCCAACTTATGTAATATGCTCGATTCATTCACGGACGATCGCAAATATGCCGTAAAGAAGATACTTAAAGTTGTTCCCGACCGTGTACACACGCTTCTGCCCGGCATGGCAATATTAAGAGGTGTTACCGAGCACTATAAAAGCGATAATATAACGGTGAGCGAATACGGTGTTCGCGAGGGCTATTTATACACCAAATTATTTTTAGAGGGACAGTCAAATGATTGAGGAAATATCATCAAAAACAATATATACCCAAAACCGTGAATTATCATGGTTGAAGTTTAATGAGCGCGTACTCGAGGAAGCATCCGATCCGGATGTGCCCTTGCTTGAGCGCCTCAAATTCGTTTCAATATTCATAAGCAATCTCGATGAGTTTTTTATGATTCGCGTGGGCAGCCTTTTCGATGTGTCGTTGACGGATGATTCGCACCGCGACAATCGAAGCGGCATGACATCATCCGAGCAGCTCACAGCTATATACGCCGCCGTTCGCCCATTATACGAGAAACTCACCGATGTGTACATTCGAACAAAATCGGGCCTTAGAGCGCATGGAATCTCAAGCCTTGATATGAACGAGCTTTCGAACAAGGAGGAACGGTTTATACGCGACTATTATAAAGCGAACATAAGGCCGATACTCTCGCCGCAGATAGTCGATCCTCACCACCCATTTCCTCATATTGCAAACAAAGAGCTCTACATAGTTTGCTCCCTTGAAAGGAAGAGCGATGTGGTGCTCGGTTTATTACCCGTGCCCGCCGCATTGCCCGGCTATGTTCAAATACCCGGCAGTGACATACGATATGTGCGCACGGAAAAGATACTCTTTGAGTATGCGGATGAAATGTTCGGCCGCTATCGCATACTTGAAAAGAATTGCATTTGCATCACGAGAAATGCCGATATTCCGCCGGATGACGAATCGTTCGAATATGCGGAGGATTTCCGCGCGAGATTGAAAAAGTTACTTCACAAGCGCAAGCGCCTTGCCGTTGTACGCCTTGAAGCTAATCACACCATGAGCAATGCTTTTAGCATGGAGCTTTGCTCCAAGTTCGATATAACTCCCGCACAGATATTCGTTGCAGGTACAGCGCTAAAACTTCAATTCGTGTTTGATTTTTCGAACATGTTGTCCCCTGCGCAGAAAAAACAGCTTCTCGATCCTCCTTTCGCCCCTGCCCCATCATCTTTTTTCG
>CAYJPI010000048.1:0-10075 GCA_964372005.1 uncultured Oscillospiraceae bacterium
CCTTTCCCTCTGTTATATAGATATAAACAGTATAACATCTTTCGCTGTAAATTCAAGTGTTTGAATATGGTGCAATATTGGGCAAATTGGCTGTATATGTTCAGGAAAGCGCCTGTTTCGCTTGCCATTGTCTGTATTTAATGATAAACTCAAGATAATGGATGAATTATAAGCTTTAAAATACATGCGAATGTACGGAAAAAATATTTTTTTAACTCAAAATTTTATTTTGAAAGGCAGGAAATAGCCATGAAAACACTTATCAAGAATGCAAATATTGTTCGTAATAATGATGTTTGCTCCGGTGATGTTCTTATCGAAAACGGACGAATAGCGGCGATAGGCAATCTTAGCGACAGTGACGCTACCATCATCGATGCGACGGGGCTACTGCTCTTCCCCGGCTTTATCGATCCGCATACGCATTTCGACCTGCCTCTTGGCGGCGATCTCGTCACGGCGGATGATTTCGCTACGGGCTCAAAAGCGGCGCTCCTCGGCGGAACTACCACGGTTATCGATTTTGCAACGCAGGACATGGACGGAAGTCTAATTGATGCATTAAACCAATGGAAGAAGAAGGCCGAAAAAAGCGCAACCGACTATGCCTTCCACATGGCAATAGCGAGATGGGATGAGGGCGTTAAAGCCGAAATAGACACCATGGTAAAAGAAGGCGTTACATCCGCCAAGATGTACATGGTTTACGCCATGCGCGTATCCGACGAAGTGACATACGAGGCGCTGTCCTACATGAAGGACAAGGGGATGCTCCTTTCTATGCATTGCGAAAACTTCGGGGTTTTGTCCGCGCGTATAAGCGAACAGAAGGCTCTTGGCAATGGCGATAAGGTTATCGCGCATGCGCACTCTCGGCCGTCACTCGTGGAGGCGGAGGCGGTATCGCGCTTTATACGCATCGCGAAGATGGCGGATGCGCCCTGCTATGTCGTGCATCTTTCCACCGCCGAGGGGCTATTTGATGCCAAGCGCGCGATTGCATCGGGGCAGAAAGTGTATCTTGAAACCTGCCCGCAGTATCTATTGCTCGATGAAAGCCGTTACCTTGATGATGACGCGGAGAAGTTCGTCATGTCGCCGCCGCTTCGAAGCAAATTCGATAATGAACAGCTCTTTGCGGGGCTGTCGGACGGCAGTATCCACACCATAGGCACGGATCATTGCTCGTTCACCATGGCGCAGAAAAAAGCGAATGGCGGCGATTTCACCAAGATACCCAATGGCGGCGCGAGCGTACAGTTGCGTGCGCAGCTTCTATATACATATGGCGTGTGCGAAAATCGCATATCGCTATCGCAGATGGCGAAGCTTCTGTCAACCAAAGCGGCCGAGATATTTGGGCTTGCGAACAAGGGGCGCATCGAGGTCGGCGCGGATGCGGACATAGTACTTTTTGACCCCGAGCACAACGAAACCATCACGCATAAAAACCTCGCACACAATTGCGATAACACCCCCTTCGAGGGTTTCGATGTGCGCGGACGAGCCTTGCATGTGTTCCTGCGTGGCGAACATGTTGTCGATGGCGGCGTATGCGTAAACGATGATCACGGCCGCTATGTTAAGCGCGGCGCAAGCGGCACCGTATGATTGGCGGCGTTCTTCTTCTTGCAGGAAAATCAACGCGATTTGGCGGCGAAAAGATGCTTGCGGATTTCAATGGCCAAACGATCGGTGAACGCGCAATACAAACCGTGCAAGGAACTAAGCTTTCCCCCGTGGCGGCCGTCGTTCGGCATGAGATTCTTCACGATGCCGCCATTGCCGCATCGATGCAAGCGCTATACAACTTGGACCCTTCGCGCGGCATATCATCGAGCATACGTATAGGGCTTACCGGTGTATTGTCGATCGAAGCGAACATACGCGCATGCATGTTTATAGTTGGCGACCAGCCTTTTTTAAGCAGCGACGATATCGATAATATGTGCAATGCATACTTATCAAACCCTACGCGCATAGTCGCGCTGGGGCATGGCGAAAAGCGCGCTAATCCGGTTATATTTCCCGGGGAATATTTCGATGAATTGTTATCGCTTACGGGCGATGTGGGCGGCAGTTACATAATAAAGAGGAATCCCGATAAGCTCTTCATCGTGCAAGCGAACGATGAACGCGCATTGTGTGACATCGATACGCAAAGGGAGCTCAAACACCATCATGCAGAATCAACCTTTTCAAAACGGTAACTATGTGATACAATTGGTATTACAGAATAATTTGGTAATTCAAAGTGAGGGTATGTATGCAAGTAACAGTTTATGCAGAGCCACGCGCGGTGACAGGAGCGCAACTTCACAACAAAACCGTGATAGTTATCGACGTGTTGCGCGCTACCACATGCATCACAACCGCTATCGAGATGGGCGCGGCGCAGATCATACCGGCTAAAGATCCCGGTGAAGCGATGCAGCTGTTTATGCGCCTCGGCCGTGCCGACAGCGTGCTGGCAGGCGAGCGCGACGGGCTAAAGATCCCCGATTTTCACCTTGGAAACTCGCCGCTTGAATACACAGCAAAGAGCGTAGGCGGCAAGAATGTAATACTCACCACATCAAACGGTACTAATGCGATACTGTCCGCGCGCAATGCAGGGGATATATTTATAGGGTGCATGCGCAATCGCACCGCGGTTGTAAAGGCCGCCCTTGCGACGCACCGCGATATATTGATCCTTTGTGCAGGCACTGACGGCTTTTTCTCCGCGGACGATATTTGCTGCGCCGGCTCTATCGTTGATGCAATCCGCCGCTACGCGGATACCGATGTTTTCTACGATGATCTATCGCAGGTAAGCTACCTCGTTTACGATCAATGGCGCGCCGGCAACATGGATCTTTCCACCACGCACCACTATTCGCGCTTGCTCAACCTTGAATTTAGCGAGTGCATCGACTACTGCCTAACCACCGATGTTTGCTCCCATGTAGGCATATACAAAAACGGTGTCATCGTAAGCTGAGGTAAGCTCAGCTTACGATATCCCAAGAATTATTAATATCAAAACCCCCACGATTTATCGCGGGGGTTTTGCTTATCCTCATGGTTTGGCAAGGGGATATTATAAAGTTATTCAGTGCATCTTATCTTTCACTATTTTGTCCACACATAACCCGCATCGAACATGGCGAGCACATTTTCAACCGGTGTTTCCTCGAGTATATAGTCATGGCTCGCAGAAAGTATAAAGCCGGACGTTTCCATGTTCGGCATCATTATGCTAAGTACGCGATTCGTCTCGTCTCGCACTTCATCGGGTGTGCCCTGTATAAGATACGGAACCGAGTCGACGCATCCGTTAATTATGATACGATCGGCAAAGTCGCGCTTTAGCACATCCGCTTGCATATCGGGCGTGATGGGCTGTAAGCTTTGCAATGCATCAACCCCTGCATCGATCATTGATTCCATGAGAGGGTTAAAACTTCCGCAACAATGCAATTGCACCTTCAATCCATATTCATGGCCGAGTGCGCATAGGCGCTTGATATGCGGTTTGATGAACACGTCAAACAATTCCTTGCCGAGCATTGGCCCGTTTTGGCTTCCGAAGTCGTTACCGATAAAGAAGATATCCATAGCATCCGCGGCGCTTTCGAATGTACGGCGGCATATTTCATAGTAGAAATCCACAATATGTCCGAGCACGGCATGAACGATCTCAGGTTCTTCATACATTAGTATGAACATGTTTTCCATTCCGAGAAGATCAACAGCATCATGAAAAAAAGCGCACCATTCGCCGCCCATTATGGCATATTCATCGCCATAGGCGAGGCAGTCATCGCGGATATGCGACACGTCATACCAGTCTGCGCTTGGCCATGGATAGGCATGAACCTCCTCGATTGTTGCATTTTCCAAAGGTGCGCGATCCGGCAGTCCATAACCTATGCCATGTCTTTCAACACCGAAAACGGTTACCGATCGACCTTGCAAGGCATTATGCGCGGGGTCGAATTCGCTTGGGCCAATGTAGCGGCTGTGCACACGGCGAAAGTCATCGTGGAACCTTCTAAGAAGCGCTTCGTGATCCGGAAGGTTCAATTCGCGCATGGCTTTATCCATGAATTCCGGGGAAGCTCCGCACCACAAAGCAGGGCGATCCGTCTTGCTTCGCGAGAAAGTGGCTTTTACACGTTCTTTTGATGTCATATTAAATCATCCTTCAGTGCAATTATTATTTTGTGATATGGCGAAAAGGATCATTCCCTCTCGATGAAAAAATAGCGGTTTATATATAGAAGCATCTATGCATGCCACGATGCTTTAAAATACATCGTGGCGATATTTGGCCTTCGTCTCATCCGCATAGCATAGTAGCTCGGATACATTGCATCCGCTTTGTATGCGGCCATACACTTCTAGGATATAATCGTATAGTTCGCATCCCTCTTTTAGGTTTGCTATGTCTTTAAGTACTGCCTTTGCATTTTGTAAAGAGAAGTCGCGATTGTCACTTTCGCCTATAAAGCGATGAAGCGCCGCCGCAATTCCTACAGAAACATACGAAGGAAAGATTCCCTCCGCCAAAGCCGTATTCGCCGCGCCCACCAAACGATCGTGGGGGGAGAGCTTGCGTTTAGGATCACCGCCGACTCGGGCGCAAGTATCCAGTAATGCCGCATTGGTGAAGCGGTATAACAAATCTTCGATATGCAGGCACAACTCCTCCATGGGCATGGCGTAAGATTTTGCAATGGCGAGTGCGCTTTCCATCATGGCATTGTGAACGATTATGCGAACATCCGCAACATCGATTGCTTCATAGATATAAGTCAAATCGAGCAAGTCGCCTAAGTACGCGCAGGTAGCATGCCCCATATGTACAACTTGCGCTTCAAGTAGAATTCGAACGGTGACACGGGAACCATGTTCTTTATATTCGGAATTTCCCCTTTGAATGCCTCTTTATCGACTGGAAGGAAGCCGTATTTTTCCACACACACGCGAAGCGGATCTCCGTCTTGCATTTGTTCGGTTTGTACGGGTACCATGCGCCCTATGGATGCTTCCACAAGGCCTATATACTCATCGAATTTTGTTATCTCTTCCTCGGATAGATGCTCCTTTATCATTCCCTCGAGCACCTTGTTAGCATCCATTAGATTTTCGCATATAATTATGTTCAGCGGCTTTTGGGTTTCAATTCGCTTTTTAATCCCGGCAACCAAATTAGGTATGATGAATTTAAGCACATTTACGCCTACGGCCGTCGCCATAATATCGCAGGAAGCTATTGCATCGGCGACTATGTCGGAATCATTTGCATTTATTGCAGTGACGTTTTCTATTATGGTGTCCGTATGCCCATCGGTTGAAACGGTGCGAACGGGATAACATCTCTCGCTTTGAAGGCGATCTATTACCTTTTGCGCCACATCCACGAATGTTACTTCGTAACCCGATTGTGAAAACAGCGCACCGATAAATCCCCTGCCGATATTGCCGCCGCCATACATTAGAGCTTTCATACTATTCTCCTTTCGGCGGATATAAATCGTATAGTGCGAGAACTTCCTTCGCACTGCGAACTCCCTCGGAAGCGCCCGCTTCGGACAAGCTCGCCGCCGCCGCGCACACCGCAAGCCTTAGCGAGTACGATAAAGAGCCTTCGCTCACCGCACCATACAGCACGCCCGAGCAGAATGCATCGCCGGCGCCCACAGTGCCCTTGATATATCCACCGGGAAGGCATAGGCTACGCTGGACAATGTACTCTCCCTCTTTCGTCAACCCAAAGCCGCCCTCGGGGCAGTGGATTACGGCCCATGTGGACACCCCGAGTGCAAATAATTTTTCAAGTGCCGCACGCATGTTTTGTTCGTGCAGTTCTCCATCGTCCGACCTAAGGGAAATCCCCGTGGTTTGCTGTGCTTCCAGCTCGTTGATGATGCAATAATCCGTATATTTGAGCGCAGGGGTAACGATGCGCGAAAAGCGCGACCCCACCTCCGACACAACATCAACCGAGGTTTTAAGCCCTTGGCTTTTTGCGTGGTGAAGTAGCTTGGCCATCTTCGTGCCATACTCATCATCGGGTGCATCCAGTGCATCGAGGAGCAAGATGTAGCCGATGTGCAAAAGCTCGTATTCTTTTAGCATATCCCAATCGATATCATCCTGATTGTAATCCGCATTCGATCCCGGGTACTGGAAAAAGGTGCGCGCCTTTGTTTCATTGTTGGACATTACGGCCGTAAACGATGTGCGCCCCGAACGCCTCACCATACTGCAATCGATATTCGGAAAATTTCCGAGTTCTTTCATGATGAAATCGCCCTGCGCATCATGCCCTGCAAAGCCTGAGGCAATGAGGGGCATGTTCGAATCGAGCCGCGCCAAGTCCATTATGGTGTTACATACCGCACCGCCGGTTGAGGAGCAAATCCCTTCGGTGATACGCGTGAGTTCACTTTCATTAGGATATGCTGAAATGGGGTATGTCGTATCGACAATCATGTTGCCGGCACAGCAGATTCCTTTGCGCATATTCTAATCCTCCTATTTTGCCGCGGGATATTCGTTGCAAAGCAAACGATATGGTGCTTCATCCTCTTCGATCTTGGGGAAGCGACCCATCTGCTCATGGAATCGATTATCGGTATTGTCATCGTTACACTGGCTTACCTCTCCGATGAGGGTTTTGCCCGTGCCCTTTTTCGACCAGAATGCATGATACATTCCCGGTGTGAGGGTGCAGCTTTCGCCGGTTGCAAACTCGAGTATCGTTCCTGCGGGTACGGTTTTCTCAACACCGTCGCACACAACTGTAACGGGGTTCTCACGGTCGAGATCCTCATTGGGTGTGGAGTTATATAGCTGCATGCACATGGTTCCACCGCCGCGGTTGATAATATCTTCCTGTTTCTTCCAGTGGAAGTGCATCGTGCAGAGCTGTTCCTCGTCGGATATGAGCAGTTTTTCGGCATAGGGCTTGGAGTATTTGGGGTTGGTTTGGTTTCCGTTCCTTATCGTTACGAGGAACAGACCCTTGTTGTAGTAATCTTCGAGCCCATAGTCGGTTACATCCCAGCCGAGCATGTTATCACGAATTTCATCGCACTCATGCCCTTTTTCTGCCCACTCTTCGGGTGTCCAATTGCAAAACGGGGGGAGCGCGAATTTGTTCTCCTTGATGAATGCCTCATTTTCCTTGATAAGGGCGTTGATTTCACTGCGTTTCATTATTGTTTCCTCCAAATTTATTGTTATTGATTCAATCGGAATGCATTTGCCGCCCGATTCATAGCGTAAAAACCTTCGACGGGAACATAGTCGGCTATCGAATTTCCACAGCCAAGCCCAAAACCGCCGAATGCGATATTCTCATCGATGGTGCGTGCCACCAATTCCTCGATTTGTTCCGGCGTTTGCATGCAAAGCACATTCATGTCGATGCCGCCCAAGTTGCAAATCTTATCACCATATAGCCTCACCCATTCATGGAAAGGCGCAATGTCATCCTCATTCGAGTGTTTGGCATCGATGCCTGTTGAAAGTATATCGTCCATTATCTTGAATATTTTGCCGCAAGAATGCAGTATGAACGGGCGGCCGGAATCATGGACCATATCAACTATTGCTTTGTAGCCGGGTATGATGTTTTTCTTTATCAAATCATGGGGTATAAGAGTGTCGCTGTTAAAGCCCAGGTCGTCACCCATGCGGCAAACGCAATACGGCGAAGCATAATCCCTTAAAAAACGTGCCCATATGCGCTTATACAATTCCCGTACATTTTCGAATATCAAGTCCATAAGTTCGGGATCGTCATACATCATGTAGCACATCTGCATGTAATCGGTTAAATCTTGAACCGTTTCGAATATCCCGTACCCGGGGCCACCTACCGCACGAATACCATCGCGCTTTAAAACTTCTTCGGCGAAGAGCTCGAAGTAGGGGGCATTCTGTTCAAAATACCAATCCTCAATCTTTTCCCAAGGATAGTTTTTAACAGCCTCCAATGAAGTAAGCACGGGCTCGGCGTGTATACGCAAGCATCCGCTTTGCGGGCATGATTCCGGTATTCCGCGCTCAAAGGTTACGATATCGTAGCCACAATTCTCCCAAAAATCGACATAGAGCTTGAAATACTCTTTCTTTTGTTCGGTATTTCCCGCGAATAACTCGAGCATAGGGCGGTCGATCGCCTTTTGGATAAAGCCCGGGTCGATGTGATGCTCATATATGGGCATACGTGCAGGGCGCTTATTCGCCATAGCATCGAGGAAAAAGTGAAAGTTCGGTTCGGGGGTTCTCATTATGTCTTCCTCCTGTGTTTTATAAGGACTCATTCCTTTTACAAAGGCCAAGCTGATGTTTTTCGATAGCTACACCGAGAACACATGCTTCATCCCCTAATTTTGATTGAGTTATTTCAACATCCTTTATATGTGAAGGATACGATCTTCCATGCACATACTCTTTTATTTTCTCAACGAACGAGGTAGGGAAACTCTTTCCGGTTCTACCGATTATGATTTTAGATGGGCTTATGAATGAAATTAGGTTACCGAGTGCCGCCGCATACATTCGCGCGGCATTATCAACCACACTTGAAAACATATGAACGCCCGACTTTGCGAGCGAAAAAACATCTTCAAGCGTCAGATCGTCTATGGTGTACGGGCAATCTACATTTGCATTCCTCATTGATTTTAGCAAAGCCTTTGCCTCTTTTAGCATCGCATCACCCGAGGCTACCCTCTCCAGGCATCCATATTGGCCGCAGGTGCATAGTGGGCCATTAATATCTACAAGCGAGTGGCCGATTTCGCCTGCACCATCATAAAATCCATGTGCAATATTGCCATCAATCATGATACTTCCGCCAACGCTGCCCTTAAACAGCATGAGGTAGAATATGGTCTTAAATTCTTCCTCCATGGCGAAATGATATTCGGCTAAAGATGCCGCATTCGTTTCATTTTCAAGTACCGCCGGTATTCCCAGAGCGTCCTCTACTATTTTGCATATGTTTACATTGTGTAACATCGAAAAATTTGGCGGAGCGATGAGCATTCCCGTGCGAGTATCGAGCGTGCCGGGCATAGCAAGGCCAATGGCTAGGATGTCCTGAGATTTTGCACCGCATTGCTCTATGCACTTGCGGCAACAATCAAGCAATAGCTCGATTATTCCCTCGCGCGTGGTAACGCCACCGACATATGATGTAGACCTTGCAAGGATATTTGCGCAATAGTCCGTAAGGATAACGCTCACGGATTCGGTGGTTAACAAAACGCCCATAACTCGGCATGCATCCGGGTTTAGCGATAGCATTACCGGCCGTCGTCCCTTGGATGATTCCATCGATCCCGTTTCCGACAGCACATTGTTTTTCAGCAAATCACTTACGATATACGTGATTGCCGGGGAGGTTAGGTCGAGCTCTTTTGCCAGTTCCACTCGCGACATAACCGAGTTCTTGCGTATCTTATGCAAAATCATTCTGGTATTGTTTTCACGCATAGATTGGCTGTTAATTTTTCTCACAATTCCTCTCCCTTCACAAAGTACGCACATTTTATTAATTAAATTAATTATATCAGACGGGAGAAATTTAGCAAGCTATTTTTATAAAAATGCCATACTATGCTTCGATAGCTATTGAAAAATCGTATGTTTTTGTTTCACCCGGTTGCAAAAAGTACATGCCGGTTTTGGTTTCGAGGTCGTCCACTTTTTCGCTGTACGAGGGCAGTCCTGTCCAAGGTTCTATACATAAATAAGGTGCGTTTTTCTTTGGTGCACTCCAAATTCCCAAGTATGGCATTTGTTCGTATGTTACGGTAATCGCTTTGTTCCCGCCTTTGCGTTTTAAGGTTACCGACGGTGCGCAATCGCAAAGCACAAGCGCGTCATTATCGAACAATGAATGGCTTAGGTGCATCCTGCGTCCTCCCTCCAATGGCATCATAATATGATTTTGCGTCAGGAAGCAATCCTGCGTGAGCGTCATGGCCTTAAGCGGCTTAACTTCCGAAAATTCCAGCACATAATCCGAAAATTCTCCCCCGTCGAAGGGCACATTAAAGCCCGGATGTCC
>CAYJPI010000049.1:0-4399 GCA_964372005.1 uncultured Oscillospiraceae bacterium
GCGGGGTGATTTGCGCATCTAGCGGAAATCATGCACAGGGGGTTGCCTTTATGGCGCGCGAACTTGGAATGAGCGCGATCGTTGTAGCGCCCGTGGATTGTAACCCCACCAAGCTTGCAGGCATAAAGTCATATGGTGCGGATGTGGTGTTTGAGGGCACCGTGTCGAGCGAGCGTGAGGAGCGCGCGGCTAAGATAGCCGAGGATGAGAAGCGAACGATAGTACACCCGTACAAAGATGACTATATTCGCGCGGGCCAAGGAACGCTCGGCATCGAGATCATGGAGGATGAAGCAAGTATGGATGCGGTTGTTGTTCCGATAGGCGGCGGTGGGCTTATTTCGGGTGTATCCACGGCCATCAAGGGAATACGTAAGGAAACCCTCGTATTAGGTGCAGAACCTCTCGGCGCGAGGCGCTATGGCGTGAGCCGCGAGGCAGGCAAGCCGCAAACACTTGATAAGGTTGTTACCATCGCTGACGGAACACGCACCGACTATGCGAATGTGCCGAATTTCGAAATTATCGAGAAGAATGTTGATGTGCTTATCGCGGCAACCGAGGATGGCATCAAGAATGCTATGCGCGAGGTGGTAACCAAAGCGAAGATCACCGCAGAGCCTTCAAGCGTACTGGGTATCGCCGCGGTGATGGAAAAAGCATATTCATTCAAACCAACCGACAAGGTATGCTTCGTGATATCGGGCGGCAATGTCGATTTGGGGCTGTTGAAGGATGTGATTTCATGAGCATTAATGAAAAGATGAAGGAACTTGAACTCTCCTTGCCACCTTTCAACAACCCGGCCGCGAATTATTCGCCTGCCGTGCGCTTCGGTGATATGGTGGTTACGGCAGGGCAAACACCACGCCTTTCGGGTAAGATGAAATACGAAGGGCGAGTGGATGATACGAATGTAGATGAAGGTTACGAAGCGGCGAAGCTTTGCACCTTGAATGCGCTCGGCATAATCGATGCGCTCGCAGGTGGCCTCGATAATGTCCAAAAGATCGTTAAGGTGACGGGCTTTGTAAATTGCGGCGATGATTTTATAAAGCAATCAACCGTGATAGATGGATCGACCGATCTACTTTGCGCACTTTTCGGCGATAACGGTCGCCCTGCAAGGGCGGCGGTGGGCGTTGGATCTTTGCCGTCGAAGGCAATGTGCGAGGTGGAATTATTCGTACAATTGAAGGACGTAACCAAGGCTTTGATTTAGTTCTTTACTTATGCACATAAATTCATTATGATAAGTGTATGGAAATAAGTAAAACAGTCATGCGATTCTACGATGATTGTGTGCGGCATAGACGTGAACTGCACAAAATCCCCGAGATCGCCTATCATGAATACGAAACGCACCGTTACTTGATGCAAGAACTCGAAGCGCTCAAGCCCGATAGATTAGAGCCGCTCGCGACAACAGGCATCAAGGCGGTGTTTTATGCGCCTTGCGCGAAGGAAACGATCGCTTTTCGCGCCGACATAGATGCACTGCCCATCAAGGAAAAGACAGGTTTACCCTTCGCTTCCGAAAACGATGGGTTCATGCACGCATGTGGGCACGACGGGCACGCGGCCGCGCTACTTACATTCGCTATGCTCTTAGCCCAAAAGCGCGAATCACTAAAGGTGAACATCGTGCTCATTTTCCAGCCCGCCGAGGAGGGCGCGGCAGGGGCGAATCGCATCATCGAGGAGGGCGCGCTGGAGAACCCGAAAATCGACCGTATGTACGGCTTTCACCTTTGGCCGCAGATACCGCTCGGCGAGGTGGGCTTCCGCGAAGGGCCGCTCATGGCACAATCATGCGGTATGGATATAACCATCAAAGGAAAAAGCGTTCCCGGGTTTAGGCCGGGGCAGAATGTGGATGCGATTACGACGGCGGCGGAGCTTATAACGGTTTTGCAAACGCTCGTATCGAGGATAGTGAGCCCCGAGGAATCCGTGGTGTTCACCATAGGGCGCATCGAGGGCGGAAGTGCAAGGAATGTGATAGCCAAGAAGGTTGTGCTTAATTGTACGCTAAGAACCTTCTCGGACGATCTGTTTCATAATGTAATATTCCCTCATATTGAGGACATGGTGAAGGGATTTGCACTCGCATCGGGGGCAGAAATTACCATCGACGTGCCACAGCTCTACCATTGTTTATCGAATCCCAAGGAGCTTTCCGAGCACTTTAAAAAATTGCTCGGCGAAGATGTGAACGATGCAATACCCCGTGCGATGAATTCGGAGGACTATTCCTTCTATCAAAAAAAGATTCCGGCGCTTTATTTCTTCGTAGGGATTGAGGATTGCGAGGATTTTCCGCCGCTACATAATAGTTTGTTTTACTATAATGAATCCGCACTTTTATCCGCGATGGAGGTATATTACCGCATCGTGTGTGATGCTTGCGGTGTGGATAGTTTATAAAAGGAGTATATATGACAAAATTATCATTATGCGCCGTAGGCGATATGTTGGTGCAAAAGAGACTTCCGGGGGCTTACCCCGGTTTTGAGCATCTTGTAGATTTTATGAAGGAAGCGGATTTCCGTTTCGTCAACATGGAAAGCACAATTCATAAGCAGGAATGCTATACATCGCAGTATGGTGGGGGAAGCTGGCTGTGCATGCACCCGAATACACTCGACGATGTGCGCGAGTTCGGGTTTAATATTATGAACCTTGCAAACAATCATTCCATGGATTATTCGTATGAGGGGCTTATGAAAACGCTTGAGTACTGCGAACAGGCGAACATTCCTGTAGCAGGCACGGGAGCGACGCTCTTCGATGCCGCGCGTCCCGTGTATCTCGATACGCTCGCAGGGCGATTTGCACTCATCGGCGCTGTATCCACATTCGAAGCACCTGCGATGGCAGGGGAGCAAACGCACTCAATGCCCGGCCGCCCCGGCGTGAACGGCTTGAGGTTCAAGGAAAAGTACCATGTAACACCTGAACTTTTACAGATTGTTCGTAAGCTCGCCGATGAAACGGCAATCAACGGCTACAATGACATATTGAGAAGGGAAGGCTACATGAGCCCCCTACGCGATGATGAATGTGCGCTCGGAAGCATACTCTTCGCCGAGGCGGACGAAACTCGCCGCGAGACGAGCGTTAATGCTGTGGACATGGCACGCATCGAAAAAGCGATATTCGAAGCACAGATGCAGGCGGACTGCATAGTAGTGTCCATCCATTCGCATGAGATTCGCCATACATCGAAGGAAGAACCGGCGGATTTCCTCGTGGAGTTTGCGCATAAGTGCATCGATGCGGGCGCTCATGCCGTAGTGGGGCATGGGCCGCATCTTCTTCGCCCCATCGAAATATATAAGGGTAAACCCATATTCTACTCGCTCGGCGACTTCACCCTCCAAAACGAGAACATACAGCGCGCGCCCAAGGAGCATTTCGATATGTATGGTATGAGCGCGGATTCAACCATGCGTGAGATGTTCACCAAACGCTCAAACAACTTCACGCGCGGCCTTCAAACCGATAGCCGCATGTTCGAAACCGTTGCGGCACGTTGGAACATGGAGGATGGCGTTATTACGAGCATCGATTTGCTTCCGCTTGAACTCGGCTTCGGCAAGGCTCGCTCGACGAGTGGATGGCCAAGCCCCTGCTTCGATAAGGGCATAGTCGAAAGGCTTGCAAAGATGAGCGAAAGCTATGGAACCGCAATAACCATAGACGATGAAGGCGTAGGACATATTACTCTTTAAAGGAGGGATTGCGCGAATGCCAAAATTCGATCATGAATACTTTAAACAAAGCGTTGATTACATACGCGAAAGGGTGAACTACGAACCCGAGATAGCAATTATACTCGGAAGCGCTCTCGGGTCGTTCTCTGCCGCGCTTGAAAACCCCATCGAAATAGCGTATGAGGATATACCGAATTTCCTAGTGTCCACCGTCGACTCGCATGCAGGAAAGCTCATATTCGGTACGATATCCGGTAAGAGGGTAGTGTGCATGTCGGGACGATTTCATACATATGAAGGGTATGACTTTGAACAGCTTGTGATACCCATTCGCTTATTTAAGATGCTTGGGGTAGCGAAAACCATACTCACCAATGCCGCAGGCGCGGTGAATGAAGGGTATCGAGTGGGCGATATTATGATAATCAAGGATCATATTAAGCTGACGGGTCACAGTCCGCTTCGCGGTGAGAATGCCGAGGACTTCGGCCCTCGCTTTTTCGATGTGACGGACATGTATACAAAGGAGCTTCGCGCCCTTGCACTCGACTGTGCAAAGGGGAGCGAGCTAACCGTGCATGAAGGCGTATATTACTTCTTCACCGGGCCGCAGTTTGAAACACCTGCGGAGATACGTGCTGTGCGCATACTCGGGGCGGATGCCGTAGGCATGTCAACCGTTA
>CAYJPI010000049.1:4409-8231 GCA_964372005.1 uncultured Oscillospiraceae bacterium
CACACAGGCATGAAACTTCTTGCACTGAGCGTTATGACGAACATGGCCGCAGGTGTGACGGGACAGCCGCTCACCGCCGAGGAAGTGGACGAAACGGGCAAGACCATCGCGGATAGATTCACGGCATATGTAAAGCGCATCATATCGAAGATGTAGGAGGCAAGAAATGAAGATTCTACTTAAAAATGCATATATAATCAAAACCGAGGACGATGGTTCGTATAAAATAATCAAAGGCCATTTAGGTATAGATGGAAAGAAGATCGACTATATAGGCGAGGAGCTTCCCACAGGCTACGATGAAGTGAAGGATATGGACGATCACATCCTTATGCCGGGGCTGGTAAACACGCATACTCACACCGCGATGACATTGCTTCGCGGTATCGGTAGCGACTTGCCGTTAAAGGAATGGCTATTCGATAATATGATGCCCGTAGAGGATAAGATGACAGCCGAGGATATCGTCGCAGGGGGCGCGCTTGCGCTTCTTGAGATGATAAAAACAGGCACTACGAGCTTTTCGGACATGTATATGTTCCCCATGGATATGGCAGAGCTTTGCATCGAAGCGGGGATTAAGGCAAATCTATGCCGACCTGTGCTGAATTTTGATGCAGGCGAAATACCGCATCTTAACGAGAGATGGAAGGAGAGCATAGAGCTCTTTGAAAAATATCATATGGCCGAAGATGGCCTGATAAGGATAGATTTCTCTCTCCATGCCGAGTACACGAGCACACCGCACATGGTAGAAGCATATGCTAAGGAGTGTAAAAAACGCGGCGCGAGGATGCATTTGCACCTGAGCGAAACCGAAAGCGAACATGAGCTTTGCATTGAAAAACACGGAAAAACCCCTGCCGCATATTTTAATCACCTAGGCGTTTTTGACAGCCCCACATGCGCCGCACATTGCGTGTGCATAACCGATGATGACATGGACATATTCCGCAAAAAGAGCGTTAGCGTGATGCACAATCCAACGAGCAATCTAAAGCTCGGTAGCGGCGTTGCTCGCATACCCGAAATGATTGAAAAGGGTATCAATGTAGCATTAGGTACTGACGGCGCGGCAAGCAACAATAACTTGAACATGCTGGAGGAGCTACACATCGCATCGATATTGCATAATGGCATCAAGAAGGATACAACCATAATGAATGCCGAAACCATGCTGAAAATAGCAACCCGTAACGGTGCGAAATTGCAGGGTAGGGAAGATACAGGCGACCTTTGCGTCGGCAAGTGCGCGGATATCGTTGCCGTGTCGATAAAAGAGCCGCATATGTTCCCCGCACTCAACCATGTGGCACTCATCTGCTACAGCGCGCAAGGTAGCGATGTAGCAATGACGATGGTGGACGGCAAAATACTATATGAAAGCGGAAAATTCCTAACACTTGACGAGGCAAAAGTAATAGATGAAGCAAAGAAGAGCGTAAAGCGCCTTTACGAATAATGGAGGGTTAATATGTATAGAGCGGACAAGGATTTAGCCTTCATGCTAAGGTATGAGAACATTGCATGGTACGACAAGGGCGAGGTGCGCATACTCGATAGGCGCGTATATCCGAGGAAGATCGAATATGTAAGTTGCAAAACCCATGTAGAGGTGATGCAAGCCATACGCGACATGGTAACCCAAAGCGCAGGCCCTTACACCGCAGCCGCGATGGGGATGGCGCTTGCCGCATACGAGTGCAAAGGAAAAACCGAGAGCGAGCAAATATCATATCTCGAGGCGGCGGCACATACGATATCACATGCGAGGCCCACCACGGTATCGCGCATGGAGCAGGTGACGCAAGGTTGCTTGAGGGCGGCGAAAAAATGCATGCAAGATGCGCTTGACGTGAGCGAAGGAATAGTAAAACACACCATAAACGCAAACAATTTAAGATACGATAAAGTTTACAAGATGGCACAGTATCTCGTTGACATGTTCCCCAATAAAGGCGCGGTGATGACACAGTGCTTCGGCGAGACCATAGTAGGGCAGATGCTACGAGTTGCGACGGAAAAAAACAAGGATATTCGTATATTCTGCCCCGAAACGCGGCCATACTTCCAAGGGGCGAGACTAACGGCGAGTGTCGCGAATGATATGGGATTTGATGTTACCGTTATAACCGATAACATGCCTGCGTATGTGATGCAAAAGGAAAAGATTGATGTGTTCACAAGCGCGGCCGATGCCATCTGCCTTGACGGATATGTGGTAAACAAAGTGGGAACATTCCAAATTGCCATTGCGGCGAAATACATGCAAATTCCCTATTTCGTTACGGGTGCGCCGGATGCGGGACATCCCACCGTGGACACCATCACGATTGAAATGCGCGACCCATCGTTTACGCTTGAAGCGATGGGGGTTAAAACCGCCGCCGATGGCGTGAAGGGTTATTACCCGGCTTTCGATATCACACCGCCGCATCTCGTATCGGGCGCAGTAACCGATACGGGAATTTATTCACCGTATGATTTGCATAGATACTTCGAAGGCGGAAATCAAGGCGAATTCGTGCTGTAGGCTGATGCCGAGGATTGAATATGAATACCAACTTTAAGGCCCGAGCTTTTTCTATATTGTTCGGGCAATCTATATCTCTACTTACGAGTGCGGTAATGCAAATGGCCATAGTATGGCATATTACGTACTCAACCGGATCGGCCGTGATGCTGACAATCGCCACGCTTGCAGGATACATGCCACAAGCGATACTCGGCGCGTTTGCAGGGCCGATAATCGATAGAACTTCAAAAAAGAAGCTGATTATATTCTCGGATACGGGAATAGCGTTGGCGAGTATTATACTCGCTTTTTTAGCGTTCACGGATAATATGCCAATATGGTCGATATGGGTTATCCTAATAATTCGATCGCTATGCAATGCCTTCCACGAGCCGACAACGCAGGCATTAACGCCGCTAATCGTTCCGCAAAATTATATAATGCGCTATGCCGGATACTCTCAGGTGTTCGTGTTCTTAAGCTATATAATAAGCCCGGGGATAGCTATCGTGCTTTATGATGCCTTTCCGCTATGGATGATTATGGCGATGGATACGGTTGGCGCGGCCATAGCGATTATAATACTCCTTCTAATTAAATTCCCCAAGGAGACATTTGAAAATTTCACATCAAAGCCCAGCATATTCAAGGAAACCAAGGAAGGTTTCGTTTTTTTGCGCAAGCAAGAGGGCGTAATAACGCTTATAGTAACGGGTGTATTGTTTTGCATCATATATGCGCCGATAGGTTCGCTTTATCCGCATCTATCGATAGTGTATTTTGAAACAACAACGGCGCAGGCAGGTTTCGTTGAAATAGTACTCGCGATAGGCTCGCTAATCGGGTCGTTACTGCTTGGACGGCTCGCGCATCTCATACCTAAAATTAAGGGAATTTCTATATCTATGACATTGTATGGCTTGGCGGTGTTCGTTATCGGTTTGCTTGCACCCGAAAGATATTTCGCGTTCATGGTGCTATCGTTCTTTGTAGGGTTTGCGATACCGTTCTACCATGGCATAAACCGTGCCATCCTTCAGCTTGCCATACCGCAGGAGTACTTAGGCCGAGCGTTCGCACTTGCGGACAGTAGTAGGAGAATCGTGATGCCGCTCGGGCTTATCGCAGGCAGTGTGTTTGCGGACGGAACGGGCATCAATTACATGTTTATTATAGGGGGCATTGCCGCTATAGTGATTTCGATGGTGATGGTTAGGATCGCCAGCCTAAAGAGATTCGGGTAATTTGTATAAACGCTTAAATATGAAAGGGGAAATTTATGAAAAACCGCACAATGATACAGTTTT
>CAYJPI010000049.1:8241-9676 GCA_964372005.1 uncultured Oscillospiraceae bacterium
GGTACCTTCCGGCTGATTGTTCGCATTGGAACAACACGATAGAAAAGGCCGAGTCGCTCTCTTCGTTGGGGATAACGGATGTTTGGTTGCCGCCTGCATACAAATGCGCAAATGGCGTGCATGATGTGGGCTATGGCGTTTATGACATGTACGACCTTGGCGAGTTCGACCAGAAGGGGACAGTGCCCACCAAGTACGGAACGCGCGAGCAATACATAGATGCTGTGCGCGCACTTCAACATGCCGGCTTGCGCGTGCATGCTGACGTGGTGTTCAACCATCGAATGGGTGCGGACGAGGCGGAAACGGTTCGCGCGAAGGTATACGACATGAACGACCGCAGTCGGCTCATTGAGGAGCGTGAGATATCGGCGTGGACGAAGTTTACATTCCCCGGTCGTGCCGGTAAGTACTCAGACTTTACATGGGATCACACGCATTTTGACGGTTGTGATTATGATGATACGACGAAACAAAAGGCGCTATATCTAATCGACGGCAAAAGCTGGGATGATCAAGTGGATATCGAGTTTGGGAACTTTGATTATCTGATGGGAGCGGACCTTGACCTTAATAACCCCGAAACATTCAGCGAGCTAGTTCGATGGGGGAAGTGGTATCTCGACCATACCGGCATTGATGGATTCCGTATAGATGCGGTGAAGCATATCAATTTTATAAAGCTACTTAACTGGATACGAGAGATGCGCGAATACGCCGGGAAAGATTTATTCGCGGTGGCCGAATACTGGAACCCGACCCTATCGTCGCTTTTGTATTATTTGGACAAGACTGCACACAGCATGAGCCTCTTTGATGTGCCCTTGCATTATAATTTCCACAGGGCATCGACATCGAACGGGCAATTTGACATGAGCAAGATTCTAGAAGGTACGCTCGTGCAAACGCGGCCCGACCGTGCCGTTACCATAGTCGATAACCACGACACCCAGCCCGAGCAGGCGCTCGAAAGCTGGGTAGCCGGATGGTTCAAGCTACACGCGTACTCGCTTATATTATTGAGGCAGGACGGCATGCCCTGCGTATTTTACGGTGATCTATACGGTATACCGCACAGCAATATCTCGGCCGTGGGGAGCAAGCTTGAAACGCTCATCAAGCTTCGCAGTGATTGCGCATACGGCGAGCAGATTGATTATTTCAATGATAGCAATGTTGTAGGATTCACTCGCCTCGGCGAAAAAGACGTCGCCGGGTCGGGGCTTGCTGTCGTGATGAGCGATGGCGACGCCGGCTCGCTCAGGATGTGCATGGGACAGGATTTCATCGGCAAAACGCTCGTCGATCGCCTTGCTAACTCTGACGCGCGCGTTACCGTCGGCGAGGACGGTTGCGCCATCTTCCCCGTGAACGGCGGCAGTGTGAGCGTTTACGCTTTGGCTTAGGGCGAGGTTACGGGGTTACGGGGGACGAT
>CAYJPI010000049.1:9686-10041 GCA_964372005.1 uncultured Oscillospiraceae bacterium
TTGCTTTTTGGTTTGGGTTTTGGGGTTGTTTCGGGGTTTGGGGGGGCGGTTTGGGGGGCTCGCCCCAACACCCCGCCAAGGGATTAAAATCCCTTGGATCCCTTTTCCGAGCCGCTTCACGGCTCGGGGGGAGAATGAGTAGGGAGTAATAATTTTAATCCGGCTTCGGCGACATGCGCGCCGAAACGGACAAAAACCGAAGGTTTTTTAACACTGCACCATTTCCCGCCCGGGAGTGCAACGAGAGGGAAATGGTGAGAAAAACTCAGCCAAGTGTTCGAAGAACAGTTGGCTGACACGAACGTGGGGGGGGGGGGGGGGGCCCCCCCCCCCCCCCCCCCGCCCACCACCACAC
>CAYJPI010000050.1:0-9999 GCA_964372005.1 uncultured Oscillospiraceae bacterium
ACGAGTCATATCGGGAATTTTTATGGCGAGCGCTTTTAACCACTGAGCAGTATGCACAACGCTTCCGTCTTCGCTCGTCGTCGTTACCCATCCATTGAAAACATAACCTTCGGGCGTATTTCCTTCGGTGCTACCTTCTTTGGGGAAAACATCGGCATAACCTTTATCCGTAGTTACAGGTGCCTCACCATCGGTGTACCATTCCACTACATCGTCGGGGGATGTCCCAACCGGGAAGTTAGCCTTATAGGTAACTGTATCAGCAAGAACATATCCATCTAGATGCCAATTATTGCCATTCGATTTATCCTTAATTACGTACCACACGATGGGAGCTTCTCCATCCAACGCAGCAAGGCTTGTGGGCACTGAGCCGGGATCACCACCGTCATAATCGCTGGCATTTACTGCCTTAATAAATTGATCCAAGGTCGCATAGGCGTTAAGGGGATTACCAACGATGGCTTTGATATCGCTTCCATCAAGATCGATCCAGTTTCCACTACCGGCATCGTAGCCTGCAGTAGATGATGTGGGTTTTGTCACTCCATCAATGGTAACAAACTTATGCACGCCACCACCTGCAGGGTAATACAGGCTGGGCGGAGTAGCAGCAATATCTTTGCCCATTTTTTCAATATCAGCATCTGTAGCCGCATTGATGAATAGCGTCAGGTTAATGGTGTCATCGTTGTTGTCGTTTTCATTTCCATCACCAAGATAAACCTCATCGGTGAAGTAGTCTTTTTTACTTCCGCCACCAAAAGTAAACTTATCATTACCAATAATATTTTGGTCATTTCTATTTGTATTATTAAACCAATCGGAATCTGCCGCTACCAAGGCCTTAGCCGCTGCAACTGCTGCAGCCAACTCTGCATCCGTTTCTACTTTTGCGCTATGAATAAGCACATCGGTTGTCTTTGCAGCATCACCATAAGCATAAAAGAAAATATTGTGATCATTGCTTGCATTTTTTTTGCTTAATAGGCTCATATCGTCTTCCGATAAAGGCTGCTTATCTTCGCTGCCGCTGCTGCCTTCATTGCCTGCCTGCACAGGTTGAGCTGCCGGTGTCGTCGGCGTGATTCCGCCTTCCGCATAAACAGTCATCGGCACAACATCCAGCACCATAGGTACGAACATAGCGAGTGCCAATAAGAAGCTCAAGCATTTTAGTTGCCATGATTTTGTATACATCATTTCTTTTCCTTTCAAAATCTGTTTTCACCCTTTCCCCCCCCACGCACGATTGATTTTCATCGCATCATTTTGTGGGACAACGCACTGCTTTTTACAGTTTCTAAATATTCATTGTCTCCTCTTTGCTTGGTGTGAACATACTGTCACACATTCAGCACCCCTCCCTTTACACCGTTTGCTTCTTGAATTGTTCCGGGTTTTCCACCTGTTATGTTATCATTATAGCGCCAGATGGTTACATATAGGTTACATTTAGCTCTTTTTCCAAATTTTTTTAGGTTTTTTTCATATTTTTTTCAACCCGTGGAGCTTCTTTCCTATTATAATGATACTACATATCTAAACCCTGCTTCAATTTGGTCTTCCAAACAAGGCATGAAAACGGGAATTTTTAAAATCAGTGCCGAAACCGACTTTATGCATATCTACATATCGATGCAGCGCCCACTCCTCTGTGCAAAAAGTGAGGTTCCATTAACCTTTTCTTGCAAGATTTCCGCAATAAATTAGCAAAGTATCCCAAATTCATAACCGTATAGAATTGTCGTAAGTATATCACAAATGACATAAAAATGAAAGGCATATTTTTTGAATTTATTACTTTTCGCCTCATTCGACACCGTCAGAACACAATTATGCAGTTATATTTTGTTACCTTGCATTTTGAAAATAAAGAAAAACGCCCCGAATTTGAGCGTTTTCCCGTGTTACCATGTTACTTTTGGTGTGAAATTCCTATTTTATTCGTATGAGAAAGTTTTTTTGCAATAAATCCTGCAAATTTTAAGCTATTTACAAACAATAAGCAAACCAATTCATATTGTATCTGCAAAAAGAGTTCCTTCCCTATTCCAAGAAATCCTTCAGCTTTTTCGAGCGTGTTGGGTGGCGAAGCTTTCTCAACGCCTTTGCTTCGATCTGGCGGATACGCTCACGAGTTACCGAAAACTCGCGCCCCACTTCTTCCAGAGTGCGTGCCTTACCATCGTCGAGGCCGAAACGCAACCTGAGCACTTTTTCCTCGCGCGGTGTGAGGGTGTCGAGTACATCCATAAGCTGTTCTTTGAGCAATGTGCCTGCAACAACCTCTGCGGGAGCGGGGGCATCATCATCGGGGATAAAGTCGCCAAGATGGCTGTCCTCTTCCTCACCGATGGGTGTTTCGAGCGAAACAGGCTCCTGCGCAATCTTGATGATTTCGCGCACCTTTTCCTCGGATATCCCCATTTCCTTAGCGATTTCCTCGGGATACGGATCACGCCCAAACTCCTGAAGCAACTGGCGATTTACGCGGATGAGCTTATTTATCGTTTCAACCATGTGTACGGGGATGCGGATTGTGCGCGCCTGATCCGCTATCGCACGGGTGATAGCCTGTCTTATCCACCATGTCGCATATGTCGAAAACTTATATCCCTTACGATAATCAAACTTTTCAACAGCCTTAATTAAACCGAGATTTCCCTCTTGTATGAGATCCAAAAACAGCATTCCACGCCCGACATATCGCTTGGCAATAGAAACTACGAGACGCAAGTTCGCCTCCGCCAATTGCTGCTTTGCTACAGTATCTCCTTCAGCCATCCTGGTTGCGATTGCAACTTCCTCCGCAGCTGTCAAAAGGGAAACTTTTCCTATTTCCTTTAGGTACATGCGCACAGGATCGTCGATGTTAAGACCCTCGGCGCCTATTTCCGTTGCAATTTCGGCAATCTCTTCATTGATATCCGCAGGAACTTCTATTTCCTCTACAACATCGATATTGAGTGTTTCAATGCGGTCATACACCCGCTCCACTTGTTCTTGGTCGAGATCCTGCTCTTCAAGCGCATCCATGATCTCCTTGTATGTCAAAACACCTTTTACACGCCCACGCTCAAGTAGTTCCTCAATCTTTTGCATGCGCGCTTCCTTACTGGTAGGCGCGACCTCCTGTTGCGTGGTTGCTGTGTTTTTCGTTTCCTGTGCCTTGTTTTTTAGCACTTCCTCACGGGTCTCCATTGCCTTACACCCTTTCTCAGCTTGTGTGATCGATTCGTTTTGCGAATCAATATATGCTCTTTCTCGCCGACATTAGGCGAAAGCATTCCTCTGTTAGCATCTTTTTTTCTTCCGTCGAAACATCGACCTCGCGCATCCTTTGTTGCAAAGCCGCAATTGTTTCATCGATTTCGGCGGCCTGCAATGTTCGCAGGCAATCGCGCATTGTCTCGATAGGTTCAAGCGGCATCTCCCTTTGAATCAACTGAGCGACTATGTGGCTTTCAGCCGTGTTCATCGATGCGAGAAACATGGATGGGTTTATCACATCACTTCTTTCATATTCCTCACTCAAAGCCTTAAACGCAGTTTTCAACTGCACATTTTCAAACTCAAAGTTCGATGCGAGCGTTGCCGCCTCCTTACTCGCCATCGCAGAAACAAACATGGTCTCTTCAACTCGCGTTCTTTCGTTTGTCGGCCTTTCGGCCGATTCTTCCATGCGTGCTATGCGCTTGTCGCCGGGCACAGCTAAATGCGCTGCGTTCCCCGTTCCTTCGCTTCTTTTTCCTTGAAGCCTGAGCGTATCCTTGTCCATTCCCGTCATACGTGAAACAAAAGAGTAATACCGCGTTTGTTCCACCGGTTCAAGCGTTCCGATAAGTGCACATGCTTCCTTCGCAAATGCTTCGCGCTCATCCTCAATCTTGAGATTACGCGCACGCGCCATGCAAGTGAGGCGAAAACCATGCAAGGTTAAAGCTTTATCTCGTAGCACGTCGAAGGCTTCTTTGCCGTTTTCACGTATGAAATCGTCGGGATCTTTCCCGCCCGGGAGAACTATCACCCTTACGTCGAGCCCTTCGTCGGATAGGATATCAAGCCCGCGCAACATTGCGTTTTGCCCTGCCATGTCTCCATCATACGCGATATAAACGGTGGTGACAAAGCGCTTGATAAGCCGCGCCTGCTGTTTGGTGAGCGCAGTTCCCAACGATGCTACCGCATTTGTTACCCCCGCTTGGAATAGCGCAATAACATCCATGTAGCCTTCAACAATCACCAAAGCATTGTGCTTGCTTCCCTTTTGAAGGTTCAGTGCATAGAGATTGTTTCTCTTGTTATACACGGAGGTATCGCCGGTGTTGATGTATTTGGGCATCTCATCGCCCATCGCTCGTGCACCGAAGCCGAGAACTTTCCCATTCACCCCTATGATGGGGAATAGTACCCGATTGCGGTAAGCATCATACACTCGACCTGTTTTTGCATTTTTCACGAGCAAGCCCGCAAGCAGTAAATCAGCCTCCAAATAACCCTCATCCTTTAGATGATTCATTAGATTATCCCAGCCTGCCTTAGCATATCCAAGACCGAATTTAGTTGCCGTGGCGCCCGTTAATCCTCGCCGGGCAAGATAAGTTCTTGCGCCCTTTCCCTCTTCGGACAAGAGCATTTGATGGTAGTAGAGTGCAGCAGCCTTCAACACGGCATACAATCTTTCGTTTTGCAACCTTTCGCGGCGGAAGCTCTCGTCTTCCTTAACATCCGGAAGTTCAAGCCCCACTCTTTCAGCCAAGAAGGCCACGCTCTCGTGAAACTCCAACCTTTCTGCTTCCATTATGAATTGAATTACGGTGCCGCCCTTATGGCATCCGAAGCAGTAGTAGAGTTGTTTATCGGGCGATACCGAAAACGACGGAGTTTTTTCCGAATGGAACGGACAACAGCCCCACAGCCTCCCACCCTTGGGCTTGAGTTGGACATAAGAGCCGACTACTGTAGCGATGTCATTGCGAGATAATAAAGCATCCATGAATACATCGCTAAAACGTGGCATCTGTTCTCCTTCCTCTCACAGCGGTTCATAAAGAACACCCCGCTTATTCATTGTACAAAAAAGCGCCTGATTGTTAAATTCGACATGAAATAGCATTTTCCTTCTAAATGTTTGAAAACAATTGCGAAAATCACAAAAATATTCCATCATTCTCAATGGGAAAATGTCATAATAGGCCATCCTAGCGATTTTATGGGCAGTATGATTTATTACAAAACCTACTACCTAATATATGCATCATCCTTCCATTCACCTGGAACAAACAATTTTGTGTATTCCTTGATCGCATAGCGATCCGTCATGCAAGCTATCCAATCCGTAGCTGCGCGCTCCGGGCCTTCTTCTTTTGCTATACGTTCATACTCAGCAGGTAATCTGCTTACATTCTTGACATAGTGCTTGTATAGAGCCTCCACCACATGCATTGCTTTTTCTTCCTCGCGCTTTGCCCCGGAGTCGAGGTAAACCTGCTCAAACATAAAATCACGCAATTTTTCAAATGCTTCCATTATTGGCGGAGACATCACGATTGAATTTGAATCGACGCTGTTCGTTACAACATCCAGTATCATATTATTGATACGCTCGCCATGAGTATTTCCAAGCCTTTCGGTGCACATCGTAGGGATTTCACTTTGGTGCAAAACCTGCGCGCGCACAGCATCGTCGATGTCATGGTTTAAGTAGGCGATTCTATCTGCGAAACTTACAACATAGCCTTCAAGCGTGGATGGTGTTCCGCTTCGTTTATGGTGTAGTATCCCGTCCTGTACGGGAAAAGTGAGGTTTAGTCCCAAACCGTCATTCTCTAGCAAACGTACAATGCGAAGGCTCTGTTCATTATGTGCAAACCCACCCGGCAAAAGCGAATCGAGCACGCTTTCTCCCGCATGGCCGAAGGGCGTGTGCCCAAGATCATGCCCAAGGGCTATCGCTTCGGTTAAGTCTTCGTTGAGGCGGAGGGCGCGAGATATGGTTCTGGCAATTTGAGATACCTCGAGCGTGTGGGTTAGCCTTGTGCGATAATGATCACCTTGCGGCGAAAGAAACACCTGCGTCTTATGCTTTAATCGCCTGAATGACTTGCAGTGCAAAATGCGATCTCTGTCGCGCTGAAAATCCGTGCGCAATGTGCATCGTACGATTTCTCTTTCCCGTTTAGCACTGTCCTTTGACAGCGTGGCAAAAGGGGAAAGCATTTTCTCTTCGTACGCCTCGTACATTGCGCGCGTATCCATATGTACCGCCATAGTAACCACCTCCGTAAATACGTGCCTTCACTCTTACCTCATACTTTACAATTACACATCGGATTGTATATCCCTGCTTTTCTCGTGAAAAGTATGCATAAATTCACATGTAATTCACTATGTCACAAATAAGCTCGCCAAATAAGCCGTTTCGGTAACAGATTTACTCCATAGATTATTATGTTGTTACTTTCAGCGTCTTGCGCGTGTAATATGCAAGTGTATACGCCTGACGTAGTGCGCCGCACACATTGTGTATAGAACATGATACATTAGAAAAGCAATCTGCATAACGATTATCACCGCCCAAATCGGTAACGAAATCGAAAATGCTTCGGTAACATTGTAGGAAAGCAGTAGCGACGCAAGCCAAATAGCGACGGTGGCAGAGGCATCCAAGTAAAGCACGCTTACAATAGCGTTCATTATTTTATGTTTTGGCATTTTGTCATTTATAAATGTTCTAAATATTCCATAGTGTCCTAATACCGCAGCGAATAACAGTGCGGGAAGTTTATCGGGTAGAATCAAAAATGCCAACAAGGCCGATGCGATATACGCGGTAATCGCCGCGGTATATGCACGATCTGTCAGCAAAACTATACCTGCCATTGATGCTATAAAGTAAAATCCGAGGTTTCCCGTGGGTATGGCGATGCTCATGTAGAGGCTCAACGTTGCAATTGCAACATTCATCGCGCCAAATGCAACCGTTTTTGCCGTGTTTTTTTTATCGGAAACCATCAAAGTCGTCCTCCGTTAAATCGTACCAACTCGAATCCATGCCATCTAGCATGAACTGCACATGCAATCAAGGCACCAAAGCGTGGCGCATATATCGCAAATTGAGCATCCTCCGCTCATGTTATCACCATACATGCCGCCCCCAAAAGGATTTCCCGCATTGTTAAGAGATGCATAAGCATTGCGATACTCCGCATTCCCCGGTTCTTGCTCGTAAGCACGCGAAAAATACTCGCGAGCCTTATCATGCCAACCTTGCCTCAAATATATAATCCCATAGAGGAAATACCACTCCGCATTTCTTATCGATATATTATCAAGAACTTGCTTAGCGGCTTGCAAATTGTTTTGGTTTATGAAGGATCTCGCCCGTCCGAATTCGGCCGCACCGGGTCCCGAGTATCCTCCACCGGTGCCTGAATACGCCCCATAGGCATTGCCTCCCTCGCTTGCTCCCCATGTGCTTGACGCGCGTGACGAAGCGGTGTTGGTTTTCTTGGAGAGCTGTTCATATGCCTCGTTGATTTCCTTGATCTTCTCGTTCGCAAGCTCCTTCAGCGGATTATCCGAATACTTATCGGGGTGGTATTTTTTCACAAGCGAAAGATAGGCCTTTCTTATCTCCTCTTGTGACGCATCTTCGCTTACGCCGAGCACCTTATATGGATTCATTCCTGCGTTCTCTCCTTCGCTTCCATGAGTCTTTGAACCTTCAACCTGCATCCCATATGCACAATATTATCGAGTATCCCTTTATGTAGCTTTATCTCAAGCAAGTCATATGCCTTTTCTATCTCCGATAAAGATGCATAAAGCAAAAATGATGCTCGCTCCTTCGTGGCATTCGCCCTCAAAAATGGGTTATATGAACCTGTTTTTGCATCCTTTTCGCGATCTTCCCATGCATCCATCAAGTATATCCATCTTCCAAGATGATACCCAAGCCAGCCGAGCACTGTTTTTTGTTCGGCACTTAGCGCAGGAAAACCGGCAAACACGGTTTGCAATATCGATGCAAAGGGGTGAGCGGCTTCGTCTATCTCGCATCCGCCCGTACGCTCGTATGCGGATAGCTCGTTTATGCCAGCCTCGATAGCTTGCGCCTCTTTAGGGCAATACTTTTGCGCTTTCTTTGCAGAAGCATGGAGTATCCCCTTCGCCGCAAGCGCACTGAATTTTTTTTCATCATGCCAATCATCCGCGCATTTATGAAATGCGAGTAGCACATTCATATCCGCTGCGTATTCGAGCGATAGTGTGCTTTGGGGCATCGGCCTTTTTGCCTTTAACGGTTTAAGTGCACACGATTTATCCTCGTAACTCGCATTTTCTCCCGTCACAGCCGATAACAGCAATGCAAGGAATGTACAATCGTAATCAAGTACCGTTCTTGCACTTTGCGAATAACGCTCCTTTAGTGTTTTGCACAATCCGCAATACCAGCCTTCGTATACCATGTTTTCTCGCACCAGCAGCTCGCATTTATGCGGCATAACATATCCGAACATAGGCCCCCCTTTTTTTGCACACCAGTTGCGGCACAATATTCGAGTTTTACTCTACCATCCCTTTGCAACTTTGCCAAGGCAAAAAGGTAAAAAATTGTTCACATTTCGCGGAAAATCCACAAATAGGTAAAAAGTTCACATTTTTTCAACAATCCTCGTGCGTTTGCTAAGTGTGGCTGTGCTATAATTTTTTATAAACATACACAGGAGGGAAGCTAACATGGCAATCAAGATTGTATGCGACAGCACCGGAGGATTCACACCTCAGGAAATCGATGAATTATCCCTTACAGTTCTCCCCCTTCACGTTATATTTGCCGATGGGACCGATTTAGCTGAAGGCAACCGCGACACGTATATCGATTTTTACAATCGCTTAAAAAACGAAAAAACACTACCTACGACGAGTCAACCGTCCTTGGGGCATATTTCGGATACCTTTTCCGACTTTATTCGCCGGGAAACCCAGGTAATAGCAATCTGCTTATCGAGCGGGCTTAGCGGCACATTTCAAAGCTTCAGTTCCGTTGCATCTTCGCTTTCACCGAAAAACATTAAGGTGGTTGATTCGCTATGTTGCTCCGTAGCGGTTAAGTTTCTTGCACGCTTTGCAAGAACTTATATCGATGCCGGATACTCGTTGGACGAGGTTAAATCTCGCCTCGATTCGGACGCGCAAAACACCGGCGCAATCATGGTTGTGGATGATTTAAAGTTCCTGAAAAAGGGCGGTCGTGTTGGAAATATATCATACTTCATGGGCAAGCTTTTAAACATTCACCCCATATTATGCATGAAAAACGGTGCACTCGTTGCACATGCCAAGATACGTGGAATGCGCCTCGTATTCGAAAGAATGGTGCAGGAACTTCCAAGCAAGATGCGTCAGGTATCCGTCCTTCATTGCGATAACTTGGAGGGTGCAACGAAATGCCTGAATAAAATTAAAGAACGCTTCGGTGACATACATATTTCCGTTGAGGATTTAAGTCCCGTTATAGGAACACATCTGGGAAATGGCGCCGTTGGAATTATTTATGCTGAATAACAGGAGGATGAAACATTATGGACAATCTTAACTTTCAGTTTCAATTCGATCTACCCACAAGCATTACTTACGGCCCGGGCTGTTTAAGTAAGCTCCCCGAGATCGTTTTAAATCATGGCAAGCGCCCCCTTCTAATCACGGATAAGGGCATCAAAAGTGCCGGCATATTAGCCCCGGTTTGTGCCCTTTTGGATGAAGCTAACATTCCATACGCGGTGTATGATGAAGTTGAACAAAACCCAAAGGACACCAATGTCGCGGACGGCGCCTTCGCCGCGCGCGAACATAATGCCGATTGTTTAATCGCGCTCGGCGGTGGTAGCCCCATAGACTGTGCAAAGGCCGTGGGCGTACTGCTCGCGCATAACAGTGACGACATCAAGCTCTACGAAGGTAAAACAGCCGCCACCAAGAAAAATCCTCCGC
>CAYJPI010000051.1:0-9922 GCA_964372005.1 uncultured Oscillospiraceae bacterium
GTCTGCATCGATGATAGAACGGAAGGGATAAGCCGAGCGAGCCTGATTAACTATCTCATCCCATGATATGTCGTTTCCACCTGCGATCCACTCGCGCCTGCATTCTTGAATGAGCCACAAACCCATTATGTTTTTGAGTGGGCAGTGTCCGCCTTGCACACTTCCCTCATTTGATAGGTTTGCTTCGTATGCTTCCGTTTGCAGTAGCGCTTTCTCGGTTTCTACTCCGAAAAGCGACCATGTGCCGCTCGAACAAAACGCAAAAGAGCCGCTACCCGGTATGGCCGCGAGTGCCGATTGCGTATCATGTGTGCCGACAGCCGCATATTTTACAGGCGAAATTCCAAGTCTTTCACAAACCTCGGGGAGAAGTTCGCCGCGAAGGGTGCCTGCAAAGTCAACCTCAGTAAATATATGAGGTGGAATGCTGTAGGATTGCATGAGATTATCATCCCATTTTCGAGAATTTACATTATATAGACCTGTGGTGGATACCATGGTGTATTCGCTCTTTTTAACACCTGTAAGGAGGTATCCCAAAAGATCGGGCGTGAGTAGAAGTGCGGAGGCTTTACTCAGCTCATCATCGTTTTCCTTCACTCGCGCGTGAAGCTGGTAGATCGTGTTGAAGTTCATTGAAGCGATGCCCGTCAAGTCGTACAGTTCCTTTTTGGATACGATATCCCAAGCGGACTGCATATTTTCGTCGGTAGCCGAGCGATACGCACGCGGATCACCCAAAACATTCCCATCACCATCGAGCAGGCCATAATCAACGCCCCATGTATCGATGCCGAAACAATCCGGATTGATGTTTTCGCGTTTGCAAGCCACAAAGCCGGCCTCAATGTTCTTGCGCAGTTCATTAAGATCCCAGTATGACATGTCTCCCTTGGTATAAAAACCATTCTCAAACCGATGCATTTCTTTAAGCGTAATTCGTTCCCCGTCAAATTCTCCGAGGATTACCCGTCCATTCGAAGCCCCGATATCGATGGCTAAGAGATATAATGGTTTCATGTTTTATTCTCTCCCTCATCTATGTATTTATTTATTATACAGGATACAGAACATTTTGTCACCATGTTTTTGTTATTTTGTGCGTTAAATTTGTTATACAAGTGATATAAAATTCTCAATATGTGATATAAACGGTTCGCTATCGCTACGCTTTGAACTTAGTGCGGCATCTTTGGCAAACCCAATAGTGCGTTGGCGGCGCCGGGGTTCCCAGTGGGCAGCTCGCAAAAACAGAACCTAACGGCCCCATGATCGGGCCACTGCATACCGATTTACCAAACATACCACGCCTAGCGGATAAATCCTCGGCAACCAAGCGACAATTTTGAGCACCGCAGTTTATGCATTTCATATGTTACTTCCTCCCTTTACGCACAGTACTTTTATTATATCTCATCGTATGGCATCTACACAAGTGTTCACAATGCGCATATTTTGAAATATTATTTTCTAAATGAAATATGTACAATCCCCTCAAGTCGTGATAAAATAAAAACTAGGTAATACTCGAACCAATGAAGGAGGTTTTTTTTCATGAAGAAATTGATTGCATTACTACTTGTAGGTCTTCTTATTTTCACCGCTGTAGGATGTTCCAAGGATGAGGAGTCACCGGCTACATCCGATGATCCGGCTGTATCGGGCGATACCCCGGGCGAAACACAACCCACAGGTGATGCTGTTGATCCGCAGGAGCAATATTCCCCACCCATCCCCGTTTTAACCACTCAAGCGGAAGGAAACGAGGACTATGACTACATTATGGAAAAGGGTACTCTCGTTATAGGCATAACGGATTTTCAGCCGCTCAACTACAAGGATGATTCCGGAGAATGGGTCGGTTACGATACGCAGCTTGCGAAGCTTTTCGGCGAGGCACTCGGCATTGAAATTGAGTTCGTAGAAATCGACATGAGCAACAAGGTTCTTGAACTTGAAAGTAAGACCATCGATTGCGTGTGGAACGGCATGGCGTTGAGCGCCGAGAACGAGTCCGCACTCGAGCTTACAAACACATATCTTTACAATGCTCAGGTGCTTGTTGTGCCCAAGGATAGCATTGCACAGTTCCAAAGCTCGGATAAGCTTGCAGGTTTGAGCGTAGCGGTAGAAGCGGGTTCAAGTGCAGAAAGTGCTGTTAACGCACTTGGTTACACGGCTTTCCCCGTGGCGACTAAGAGCGAAGCGCTTATTGAGGTAACTTCCGGTGCGTCGGATGCTTGCGTTATCGATTCAAGCATGGCACGTTCGGTTACCGGCGAGGGTAACGCGTACGAGGATCTCGCATTCACAGTTTCAATTCTCAACGAGGAGTACAGCGTAGGTTTCAGGAAAGATTCGGCTATGGCAGATGTGCTCGATGAGTTCTTTAAGATTACTTATGCGAATGGTTCTATGACACATTGGGCAGAACAATATGGTACGATACACGATATTATCCCCCAATAAAAGGGAGTAATCAGCATGGATCTTTTTTCCGGTTTTTCGGATTTTTTTGCGAGGGTAGTCGAACAGATGCCCATCGTATTTGAGGCGATGAATGAAGGGTTCTTGCAAACTGCAAGGCTCTTCTTTGTCACTCTTGCGTTTGCTCTGCCGCTTGGGCTTTTGATAAGCTTTGGTAGCATGAGCCGTTTTGTGCCGCTTCGAAATTTCGTAAAGACGATTGTGTGGGCCGTTCGCGGAACACCGCTCATGATCCAATTGCTTGTTATATTTTATTTTCCGGGCTTAGTGCTTGGCGAACCCATATGGGGATCGGGCGAGTCGGGACGATTTGTTGCGTCCGCCGTCGCGTTCATAGTGAATTATTCTTGTTATTTCTCGGAGACATATCGCGCCGGTTTTCAATCCGTACAGGCGGGGCAAAGGGAAGCCGGGCAAGTCTTGGGGATGACCAGAAAGCAGATCTTTATTAACATCACCATGGTACAAATGATCAAGCGCATTATACCGCCCATGGGAAACGAGATAATTACACTGGTGAAGGATACATCCATAGCGCGCATAATCGCATTGCAGGAGCTAATTTGGGCCGGGCAAGAGTTTTTGCGCGGCACACAGGGTATATCCGGCGAGATATGGCCATTATTCTTTACCGGAATTTATTACTTGGTGTTTAATGGGCTATTGACCGGGGTATTTGCGCTTGTAGAAAAAAAGCTGAGTTATTTCAAATAGGAGGAACATCGCATGGCGTCTATGCTTGAAGTTGAAAATTTAAAAAAGAACTTTGGCAGCACCAAGGTGCTTAAGGATGTTTCTTTTTCACTTGATTATGGTGAGTCTGTAGCGATAATCGGCGCATCCGGCAGCGGAAAGACCACGCTGTTACGTTGTTTGAATTTTCTTGAGCGCCCGGATTCCGGCCGAATTTTGATGGATGATGTCCTTCTTTTTGACGGCGAGGACAAGGATACGCGCTCCGAAGCCGAGATACGCAAGAACCGTTTGCATTTCGGCATGGTATTTCAGTCGTTCAATCTTTTCCCCCAGTATACCGCCAAGGAGAATATCATGCTTTCGCCGCGCATTATATCGAGGGATAAGGCGAGCGGTTTTATTTCGAGCTATGCCCAGATAGAAAGGCGAGCCGTGCGACTGCTCGTTCAGATGGGATTGTCCGACAAGATGTATCATTATCCGCATGAGCTTTCCGGCGGCCAGCAGCAACGCGTTGCCATAGCGCGTGCACTCGCACTATCGCCTGACATACTCTGCTTCGACGAGCCGACCTCCGCGCTCGATCCCGAGCTTACCGGCGAGGTGTTGAAGGTTATCCGCTCATTGTCCGAGGAAAAAACGACCATGATTATCGTCACCCATGAGATGTCCTTCGCGCGAGATGTCGCCGACCGTGTTTTGTTCATGGATGACGGGCGCATCGTCGAAGAGGGACGCGCCTGCGATGTTATCGACAATCCCCAACACGAGCGAACCAAGAAGTTCTTGGCACGCTACAAGGAGCGTGTGCATTAGGGGATACGTCCCTTCGGGGGATACGGCCCTTCGGGGGGCGAGACGGGGGACTCCGTCCCCTCGACCCCTGCAAGGGGATGTCATCCCCTTGACCCCTTTTCGCGGCCGCTTCACGGCCTTTAGAGGAGGGGTTTTGTTTTTCCTGCATATATAGCGTGGTGTTCGCTTAGAGGATGCGATTGGGTGTGATATTCGCTTAGAGGATGCGATTAAAAGAAGGGTGGGATGATAGTGAGATTTGCATCTAAGAGGGGCGTTTTTGTTTGTTTGGGCAAATTCGGCCTTTTATTTTTTGCACTTACATGTATTGTTGGATGCAGTCATGCCACGGTCGAACAATCGCCATCGACATTGAACTTCACCCTTCCTAATGAGGCACAGGGCGAACTATCGAGCCCATCTTTAGCTCCGACATTCCACCCTACTCCGTCGCCAGAGCCTACGATTGAGAATACGCCCGAACCCACCCCGAGCTATGTAACCGTTGGAGCGGTTGGCGATATCATGATAATGGAATCACAGGTAAAAGAAGCATGGTCGAGCGATATAGGCGGTTATGATTTTTCACCGGCATTCGAACAGATGTCGCACATTTTCCTTGCCGCCGACATCGTAGCGGCCAACCTTGAGACACCGCTCGCAGGTGAAGAAAATGGTGGCTACTCGGGTCCTGCGCCTGCCGCACCCGTCCCCAACGCTGACGGAACCATCCCCAAGAAGGAGCTACAAACCTTCAACGCGCCCGATGCGCTTGCCAATGCGATGCTCGAATCCGGGATCGATGTAATCACCACTGCGAACAATCATGTGCTTGACAGAGGGGTGGATGGAGCATTTCGTACCATCGAGGTGATACGGGACGTAGGATTGTATCAGACCGGAAGCTATCTTTCGAACGATGATCGAAATACGCATGCATGCATCGTTGAGGAGAATGGGATACGCGTTGGATTCATCGGCTGGACATTCAGCATAAACGGATACGAGTCCATGATGACATCCGAGCAGGAAGATTATCTCGTTGGGAGAAACCGCGATGAAGACGGTGTTTTGGCCGACATCGCCACAGTGAAAAATGCCGGCGCGGATTTCATAATTGCTCTACCTCACTGGGACTTCGAGTTTGCCCAAGAACCCGATCCCTCCACCCGTGCATTCGCCGAGTTTCTACTTGAAAATGGCGTAGATGCCATATTCGGCTCGCATCCGCATGTCGCACAGCCCATTGAGTATGTCACCGTAGACAGGGGCGAAGGCGAGTATACCGGGCTCGTTGTATTCTCCCTTGCAAACCACATTTCAAACATGGAGCCATCCCCCGAGGACTTTGGCGTATACGTGCAAATCACGCTCGAAAAAGATCCTATATCCGGAGAAGTCTCCCTATATAATGCCGCATATCTTCCCACATATTGCGACCGTGATACGGTGGACGGTTTGCGCATGCGCCGAGTTTATCCCGCATATGCTACCGATACCGGTCCACTTCTCGATGCATACAACTTCGTTACGAGCATATGTGGAAATGAAATTGATATTATGTCAAACGACTCATAAAAAAAATTCAATATAACTGTTGACAAAAGCATTAGCGAGGCATATACTGTACATATCAAATTAATTCAATGTGTAACGAGTCAATATCAAGTTGCACGATGCCATCTCGGATGGTTTAATTTAAGGTCAATGTATCAATTTTTTTTGATATAAGAAAGGACTTAAACATGCAAGTACTTCAATCCATATGGTTGTTCATCCAGGATGAACTGCTGGGGATGCAATGGTTAAACCGTTTGGTCGGGGATATGTTAACCGCTTTTGGCATGGATATAACAAGTCAAATAGGCGGGAGCGTACATTTCTTCATATACGATGTAATAAAGATAGTTGTATTGCTTACCACCTTGATTTTCATTATATCCTACATTCAAAGTTATTTTCCGCCTGAAAGAACAAAGCGGATACTCGGGCGTTTTAAGGGCATAACCGCTAACATAATTGCGGCTCTTCTCGGCACGGTTACCCCTTTTTGTTCATGTTCGTCGATACCTTTGTTCATCGGCTTTTCGAGCGCAGGTTTACCCGTTGGAGTAACATTTTCGTTTTTGATTTCGTCCCCCCTCGTTGACCTGGGCGCGCTGGTATTGCTCATGAGCGTATTCGGCGGCGGTGTTGCCATAGCCTATGTCATAGTAGGTCTTATATTGGCCGTTGTCGGCGGCGCAGTGATAGAAAAATTGAAGCTCGGCCGATATGTTGAGCAAAGCATACTTGTAGCTACCAGCATCGATATCGAATCGGAGGATCTTACAAAAAAGGATAGATTGCGCTATGGATGGGAGCAGGCCATGGAGATCCTCAAGAAGGTATATCTCTATGTGCTTGTGGGCGTTGGCATCGGCGCACTTATCCACAATTGGATTCCTCAAGAGTTCATCGAGGCTATCCTCGGCGATGGCAATCCCCTATCCGTCATACTTGCAACCCTCGTAGGCGTTCCCATGTATGCAGATATTTTTGGAACCATCCCCATCGCGGAAGCCCTTTATTTCAAGGGTGTCGGAATCGGCACAGTGCTTTCGTTCATGATGGCGGTTACCGCATTGTCGCTTCCCTCCATCATCATGCTTCGCAAGGCTGTAAAGCCCAAGTTACTTGCTTTCTTCGTCGCTTTCGTGACGCTTGGAATCATATTGATAGGCTATGGGTTTAACGCATTCGGTTACTTGTTTGTATAACATTACACGGGTAAAACCGTAATATTTAATCAATTATAAGGAGATAAAAAAATGGGTTTGTTTGGTTTTGGAAAGAAGAAGGAAGAGAAGTGCGATTGTGGCGGCGCTTGCGCCCCGAAGGTTGAGCCTACCTGCGATTGCGGCGGCGCTTGTGCCCCGAAAGTTGACGTGGCGGATGCCAAGGTTGTTTTCTTGGGCGGAGCATGCTGCAAGAAGAGCGCAGAGTCGATAAAGAACGTTAAGGAAGTTGCGGCGTTAAGCGGCATAGAAGTTGCGATGGTTGAAGACCCCATTCAAATCGCTTCATATGGTGTTATGCAAACCCCCGGCCTCATGGTTGGCGGCAAAGTGGTCTCCATTGGCAAGCTTATCACGGTTGATGCGGCGAAGAAGCATCTTAATGCTGTCTAAGCTGCCAAAACGCCACAGCGCATGCGGCGGCCACATTTAGGGAATCAACTCCCATCTGCATTGGGATGATGGCGGTGTAGGTGCATGCGTTAATCACATCTTCGCTTAGCCCCTTCCCTTCACTACCGAATATTATAGCGAGCTTTTCCTCGGCCATCAGCCTACCATCATCGATAGGCACGGCGCGTGAGCTCAAAGCCATGGCGGCGGATGCAAATCCGTCGCCATGTATTTGTTCCAAGAAGTCATGCGGCCATCCGCTTTCGATGTACGCCCATGGCAAATTTAATACATTCCCCATGCTCACTCTAACCGCGCGCCTTGAAAGCGGATCGCCACATTTAGGGCTTAGTAGAATGGCATCGATACCGAGTGCCGCCGCAGAACGAAATATCGCACCTATATTGGTCGTATCCGCTACCGAATCGAGTATGGCTACGCGAGTTGCATTCAAACACAAATCGCGCGCACAGCGCATTTGAGGGCGATGCATGGCGCATAGTACCCCGCGAGTAAGTTCATATCCCGTTAGCGATGATATAACTTCCCTTTCCGCCGTGAAAACCGGAATATCGCCGCAACGATTTATTATATCCGCCGCTTTACCGTCTATGTGCTTTCTTTCGGTAAGGATGGATATGGGAATGCACCCCTTGTCCAGCGCGAGAGATATTACATTGGTGCTCTCCGCGATGAATAAGCCCTCGCGCATGCCTTTAAGCTGCGCGTCCGTTAAGCGAGCAAATACATCGAGCTCAGGCGATGACAGGTTCGATATTTCAATTATATTGTTTTTGTAATTCGTTTGTTTACACATGAGGTGCTGTTTGATCAGGCGCGGCCTCAACCCAGTATTCTACCATTACCTGTGCGAAAACGAGTAGTTCATGAGACTCAAGCGGATCTTCCGTTATTTCCTCGCCCTCACTGCTGACGGTGGCTTCGTTAGCCGCTTCTGCGCTTGAACTTACCTCCTCTATCAACGAAATATCGAGGAGTGTAACGCCTGCAGTAGTTGCGATACGCTCGGCTTTTTCGGCAGCATCCACCATCGCATCCGCAAGTGCCTCGCGGTAAACATTCGTTTCGTCGAGAAGAACAAATTCAACGCTTTGCACTTCCTTTGCGCCTGCTTCGATAGCGCCACCTACAATGTTACCCACTTGTGCAACATTGCTAACCTGCACGGTTAACGTGGTTGTTGCGCTGTAACCCGTGGTTTTAGGAGGATTCTCGCTTTGATCCTGTATGGGGTAGACGGTCATTTCATCGGCAACGCACTCGTATCGCGGTACATCCATCGACGTAATGGCACTGATTACGGCTTGCAGTAGCTCGTTATAGGCCAGTTCCGCCTCTTCTGCGGTGGTCGCTTCGGTTGCTATCGATAAACGAACCGTCGCAAGATCCGCCGGCACGAGAATCGCACCGTCTCCGCTCACCCTTAGGATCTGTTTCTCTTCAACCGGGTCATCCATTCTAACAACGATTTCCTGCTGATTTGCAGCCTCTTGTTGCTCTTCGTGCGCACGTATGATTTCTTCCTCTGAGCGACATCCTATCGACAAAAAAGCCAACGACGCACATAAAATATATAATAATGTTCTTTTCCTCATAATTTCCTCCCGAAAACTTAGATCATATCAACGCGACCTAAGCTGCTTTCCTTTAATAATTAAGTAGAAAGTGTCGACACCGTCTAGGATTAGCCTAAGAAAGATTTCTAACACAGTATACCTTTTTTTTGCAAAAGTAGCAAGAACAAAAGCTATATTTGCATAATATCAATACTTCGAAATGCACAGTTCGCACTTTTTCATCATAATGTTACAAAAACGTAGTTAACGGTTTTCACATTTTCATCCGTCTGTGTTATAATAGAGCAAAGACGAAAAAAGGAGGTGTGGCACATGGAAATATTCTTGGCGGCGGTAATCGCATGGGCAGTTGCACAGCTGTGGAAAGTTATTGCTAAATTGGTTCGTGAGAGGAAACTTGATCTGAGGCTGATATATGCATCCGGCGGGATGCCAAGCTCGCACACATCCTTTGTTGTAGCAACAACAACCAAGGCCGGCTTAATTGAGGGATTTAACTCTTCTCTTTTCGCGATATGCGTTGTATTTTCGATAGTAATTATGTATGATGCGGCGGGTGTAAGGCAGAGTGTGGGCATACAGGCGAAGCTTCTCAACCAGCTAATAGACAATTACTCGCAAACACAGCACTTAGATGTGGCTAAGGTTAAGGAAATCCTCGGACATACGCCGTTTCAGGTAATCGTCGGCATGGCTGTTGGCGTAGCGGTAGGCCTCTTGGTGTAGCTTTATTTTGTTTCACTTCCGATACGCTTGTTGGCGAACCGGGCTAAGGTGCCACACCCGGGCTCCGTTATGAAGTAAATGTTGTGAATTGCAAAAAAACGCTTGCCAATTTAGTTATATTGTGATAGAATGCTTTTGTTCGACTAAAAGACACGCCGTTTTAGGCTTGCAAGGAGGTGTAACAGGATGGGTAAGTATTGTGAAGTCTGCAAGAAGGGCACCATGTCCGGCAATTTGGTGAGCCATTCCAACCGTAAGACCAAGCGCTCGTGGGCGCCCAACATTCAGCGCGTACATGTTGTCGTAGGTGGCACATCGAAGAAGATGAATGTTTGCACCCGTTGCCTGCGTTCGGGTATGGTTGTCCGTAGCGCAAACGCGTAAAACGCTAAAAATTGCTAACATAACGAAGAACGGCTATAGGCCGTTTTTTGTTATGCTTTTTTGCAC
>CAYJPI010000052.1:0-5497 GCA_964372005.1 uncultured Oscillospiraceae bacterium
GAAGGGCGCATCGAGGAAGCTGAAGTTCGGGAAAAGCCTCTTCGCACTCGTTTTCATCGCAAGTTTAAAAAGATCGTAGTTGGGATCTTCAGGATTATAGCTCACGCCTTCCTTTACCTTGAAGATCTGCACCGGGAATATTGGTGTCTCGCCGTTTCCGAGGCCTGCCTCGGTTGCAAGCAGTAGATTCTTTATTACCATGCGTCCTTCCGGCGAAACATCCGTGCCGTAGTTTATCGAGGAAAATGGCACCTGCGCACCTGCGCGCGAGTTCATGGTGTTGAGATTATGCACCATCGCTTCCATCGCTTGGTATGTTGCGCGGTTGGTTTCCACTATCGCAACTTCGCGTATGTGTTTGAATACCTCGGTTGCTTCGGGTATCTTCTTGTCGTTGGCCTTTGCCCAATCGGTTATGGCCGCCTTGAGCCCATCCGTCAAGCTATCGTTCGCCATTATAACTTCGTCTATTGCGGCACCGATAATCTCCTTCGCTTGCGTTCTTGCCTCTTCATATGGAAGAACTCCGAGCGCGGTAAGATATTGCCCCAGTGCCTTCGCTACTTCCTTGGCATAAGTTTTCTTTACACCGTCGGACATCGCATAATCGAAATTGGGGACTGACTGGCCGCCGTGCATCTCGTTTTGGTTCGCCTGTATAGCGATGCAAGCAAGCGCGGAATAGCTTTGTATCCCATTTGGGGTACGCAAGTACCCATGCCCGGTAGAAAAGCCATGCTCGAATAATTTTATTAGATCGATCTGGCAGCATGTCTCGGTGAGCATGTAGAAATCCTTATCGTGGATGTGTATCTCGCCATTGATATGCGCCGCGGAAACTTCCTTGGGTAGCACATAATTATCCACAAAATATTTCGAACCTTCGGAGCCATACTTGAGCATTGTGCCCATCGCACTATCCGCATCGATGTTAGCATTTTCACGCTTTATATCCGCATCCTTCGCATATGCGAATGTCAGCTCGTGATATATGTTCATCAGGCTCTCCGCGCTCTCACGAATCTTCGTGTGTGCCGCGCGATACAATATGTATGCCTTCGCCGTTTGCAGTAGGTTTGCACGCATCAATGCCGATTCAACCAAGTCCTGCACCTGCTCAACGCCGGGTATCTCTCCCTCAGGAAGTGTTGAAATTACATATGCTGTCAAATCGTCAAGTCCGGTTACCGATAGTTGTTCCCCTTCAACCGCCTCGTTAGCTTTTTGTATAGCGCCGCGGATCTTGTCTGAATGGAAATCCACCACCGAACCATCACGCTTACGAATTGATATAGGTAACTGCATAGTCGTTTTTCCCCCGTAAGTATAGTATTCATCGTACTGTCGCTCCCTATGTATACCCGCTTAAAAAGCACTTGAACCACTATATGTAGTGAACGAGTATATGCTTGAGCACAATATGCTGTTATAATCTATAATAGTGGGAAGGGTGAAAAAAGTCAACCGTCGCAGATAATGCAATAGATTATGGCCGCCGTACAACCTATATTTTTTTGCGTGTCCGTTAAAAGAAAATATTATAATATGCCAAATTTTGTATGTACCAAATTATTTTTTTGTATTTTTACCGGAAGGTTGAACCTCTAAAATGTATTATGCATAGTTTTCAATTCTATGCAGGATATTCGCTTTTTTAGCTATCTCCAGTGCGGACTTAATTTCGCCTACGCGTTCCGGGCAATGCGCATCCGAACCAAGAAGAAATGTAAGATTTTTTTCCTGTTTTGCCTCCTCTATCAACTCGAGCGTCAACGATTTATGCGACGAGTTGAGTTCAAAAGCCACGCCATGGTCGGCCAAGCCGCGCGCAAGCAAAGGTATATCCATTGGGATATATTCGCCGGGGTGCGTCATCGCCTTTATCCCCTTAACCTTTTCAATCACATGTATCATAGCCATTGCATTTTCTTTTGGCGTTTTCCCCATGCCGAGTGTCCATTTTAGCGAGCGTGAATCGCGCGGGAAAACACCTCGATGATACCCAAGTAACATTAGGTCAAAAAAATGCTCTCCCGTCGGCAAATCGCTGATCCCATCACCGAGCAGGTTTCCTTCCACGCCGAGAAGAACTTTTATCTTATCGCCGTAGCGCTCGTTCATCGCATCAACTTCTTTTCTTAGTTTGATCATTTTATTTCCGCGAACACCATAGAACATATGCGCGCTGTAATGCTCCGATATTGCAACGCTTTGAAGGCCGCACTTTAATGCAGCCTTCACATTTTCCTCCACAGAGCCTTTGCCGTGGCTATATACCGTATGGGTATGGTAATCCGCGATAAGTGGCATGTTTAATCCTCCAAGTAGAAACCGAGTACCGCATATGATATGGGATCTACCACATAGACGGCATAGGGACTTGTTTGTGCCACATCCACAAGGGATACCAGCAGATATTCACCGCTTAGTGTTTCCGTGCTCGTTTGTAAATGCGGCGTATCCACCACTCTTTGTTCGAATGTATCCATCCAAACTTCGGCGGTATCCGTGCTGCCTTCTCCACCATAGATGCTTATATAGTACATCGTCGCATCTACAACTACGGTATACGCATCAACGCCACCGTTCTCTAAGCTTCGCCCCTCGCCTGCGGCCATCACTTCCGGCTCCTCCTGCGTGGGCGCGGTGCTCATCTCCAAGTCAGCAACGCCGTCCGTCATGGGCGGTTCCGCTATGCTCATGGGCGCGGATTCTGCCATGGGTTCTGACATGGGCGCGCTCATCGGAGATTGCATTTCGCTTTCTTCGTTGGCCACGGCGAATTCACCTGCATACTCTGCCGCCTCCATTTGCATTTCGGCCGGTGCAGAATCTTGGGCGGACGGTGCACCTGCGCTTCCCATGCCGGGCATGCTAAGCATAACCACCACAAGCGCGGCCGCGGCTACACCTCCTACATAAGGCATTGCACGGCGATAAAAGGGCTTCACGGCCGGCACAACGGGTTCTTCAAACGCGCCTTTCTCGGCGGTTTGCGCTTTTCTTTTGATTTCTTCTTTCCAGCCATCGAAAGGTAGAGCCGCATTTTCTGCCTTTGCGATGTCTTTTAGCATTGCATCGAGTTCAAATCGTGCATCAGGCTTCATAATAAGCGCTTCCTTTCCCTAGTTCTTTTTTAAGCATGTCGCGGCCTCTCGCCATTCGGCTTTTAAGAGTGCCTTCGGACATGTCGAGCATCTTTGCCATCGCCTTATACTCCATTTCGGCAAAATAGTAGAGTGTGATGGGCACGCGGTATTTTTCGGGAAGTTTATCCACGGCATCGCGAATAACGCGCTGTTCCTCCGAAAGGAGGGCGCTTGTCTCGGGTCCTACCGCACCATCAACCTCGTTCACTCCGGCATCTTCAACGCTGATGAGCCTCTTGTTTCTCCTAAGCCCATCGATTGCGCTATTTGTCGCCGAGCGGTATAACCACGAGCGCACCTGCTCGTCACTCATGCCATCAAGCGTATCCATGTGCAAGTATGCACGCATGAACACGTTTTGCACGGCCTCTTCAGCCGCATAAGTATCCCGGGAAACACCATACGCTGCCCAATATACGGTTTTTGTGTACGCTTCGTACAGCGCATCAAATTCTCGCTTCGGCATTGCCTCTCGTTTCTCCCTATAATTATTACGCAGTAAACCCACGTTAGGTTTCATTATACACGAAAATAATTCTAAAAAAAAGATGTGATGAAGTTGAAATAGCAAACAAACGGAAAATTCGATCAAAGCACATCTTTCATCGTGAAAAAACTAACAATAAAAAGTGCTTGACATTTTGATTTTTATACGTTAAGCTATGACACAAGATCATAGAGACGCTATGAAGGAGGGTGCAAAGAGCACTAGTACTCGTTAAGAGAGCCGACGGTTGGTGTGAGTCGGTACGAGGAAGCGATTTGCCGGTCACTCCCGAGCATGCCGGAGAAAGATGGTTTACCGTCGAGTAGAATGGCACGGGTCGTCCCGATACAGACGCGAGGTTTGATGGAACCTTTAGAGAGGGTAGTCGTTATATTCGATTACCAAGCCGGGTGGTACCGCGTAATGATAAACATTGCGTCCCTGCAGATAAGCTGCAGGGACGTTTTTTTATTTCCCTAAGGAATCGAACGGCTGACTCTCACCCATACGATTCCCAGATGGCGTCTACGCAAGTTGAGCCGAGCGGATTTTGAGATGCTTTTTCGTCAGGCAAGGCGAAAAAATGACGCACTCCCGGAGGGAATGCTAATTTTGACAACGAAGCATGGCGGAAAAACAGCCAAAATCCGCCGTGTGAATACTTGTGTAGACACCATCTACCAAAATTTTAATTTATTTCGGAGGAAAGAACAATGATGACTATTTTAGACCGTTACATCGACAACCGCGACTACACAAGCTACGACGAATTTGCGAAGAACTATAGCTTGACCATCCCCGAGAATTTCAACTTTGCATATGACATCGTTGATGAGATAGCATCCATGCAGCCCGACAAGCGCGCCATGCTTTGGCTCGGCCCCGACGGAAGCGAGATGGATTTCTCCTTTTCCGATTTAAAGCGCATGAGCGACAAAACCGCGAACATGCTTTCATCCATGGGCATCGGCAAGGGCGACAAGGTTCTCCTTGCTATGCGCCGCCACTACCAATTCTGGTACACCATCCTCGCAATCCATAAGCTCGGCGCGGTTGTTATCCCCGCAACGCACCAGCTTCTTAAAAAGGATTTCGCCTATCGCTTCAATGCGGCGGAGGTAAAGGCTGTTATCGCAACCACCGATGACCAGACCCCCGAACACATCCTCGAAGCTCTCCCCGAGAGCCCCACAGTTGAGTGTGTAATGCTTGCTCGCCCCCCTCACGCTAAGAATTATATCGCACCCGAAGGCAGCGATTTCCTCGATTTCGATGCCCTTGTTGAAGCGGCTGACGAAAACTTCACCCGTACCGATGCAGGCGGCGATGATGACATGCTTATGTTCTTCACTTCCGGCACGACGGGCTATCCCAAGATGGTTCTGCACGACTTTACTTACCCCCTCGGCCATATCCCCACGGCTCGTTTTTGGCATATGGTAAACGAGAACGGCCTGCACTTCACCATCTCCGATACCGGCTGGGCGAAGGCGGCATGGGGCAAAATCTATGGGCAGTGGTTCTGCGAAAGCGCCATATTCACTTATGATTTTGATCGTTTCATCGCCAAGGACATCCTTGAAAAGGTGCAAGACCACGGCATCACCACATTGTGCGCACCACCGACGATGTATCGCTTCATGATCAAGGAAGACCTTGAAAGTTACGATTTATCCAAGGTGACATGGGCAACCACAGCCGGCGAAGCGCTTAATGCCGAGGTTGCCATCCGCTTCAAGGAAGGCACAGGCCTCACCATCCATGAAGGATTCGGTCAATCCGAAACGACGCTCGCGCTCGGCACATTCCCATTCATGCAAATGCGCCCCGGTTCGATGGGTCGTCCCTGCCCCGAGTTTAA
>CAYJPI010000052.1:5583-9806 GCA_964372005.1 uncultured Oscillospiraceae bacterium
TGCTTACAGCTGACGGAAGCGAAGCGACCATCGGCGAGCCCGGCGAGATATGCATCTACACCGGTGACGGCCGCCCGGCCGGCCTCTTCAAGGGCTATTATAAGGATGAAGCTCTCACCAACGAGTGCTGGCATGACGATTGGTATCACACGGGCGATGTTGCCTATCAGGATGGCCGCGGCTACTTCTGGTATGTTGGCCGTACCGATGATGTTATCAAATCCTCGGGCTATCGCATCGGACCCTTCGAGGTGGAAAGTGCGCTCATGGAGCATCCCTGCGTGCTCGAATGTGCGGTAACCGGCATCCCTGATCCCGTACGCGGAATGGCAGTTAAGGCTACAATCGTTCTTGCCCAAGGCTTTGAAGGCAGTGATGCCCTTAAAAAGACGCTTCAAGAGCATGTTAAGCAAGCTACCGCACCTTACAAATATCCTCGTGTGATTGAGTTCATCGATGCGCTACCCAAAACCGTAAGCGGTAAAATCCAGCGCAGGCTCATCCGCGATGCCGATACCAAGAAGAACGAAACAACTCCCATCATGGATGCTGATGCACAGGACGCAAAAGCGGCGAACTAAGCAAAGATAGATACCGAAAAGGTGTTGCAGTAAATGCAACACCTTTTTTTCTTACTATGCTAATAATCTATTTTGTTTATTCCACCGTAACCGATTTTGCCAAGTTCCTAGGTTTATCGATATCGCAACCCTTAAGTGATGCAACATAGTACGAGAAAAGCTGTAGCGGTATTATGCAAAGGGACGACAAGGTGAAGGTATCTGCATCTGCCGGAAGCGGGAAAACATAGTCCGCCGCATCGATGATGTTCTTCGCATCATCCTGGCAAACGGCGATAACCGTTGCACCGCGCGCCTTAACTTCTTGGATATTGCTGCACATTTTCTCGTGTAATGGACGATGTGTGCAAAGCGCGATGATTAGCGTACCATCCTCCACGAGCGAGATCGTGCCATGCTTGAGTTCACCTGCGGGGTAAGCATCCGAGTGAATGTATGATATTTCCTTGAGCTTCAATGAGCCTTCGAGCGCCAGGGCATAATCCAAGTGACGGCCGATAAAGAAAACATCCTTTTGATTAAACAATTTGCTTGCAAGCTGTTGTATGTATGCCTTTCCTTCAATCATCTTTTCAAGGCGATCGGGCAACTCAACAAGCGCATCTACGCGCTCTTTAATTTTAGCCTTGTCGATGCCGCCTCGCACCGCCCCCATGTGCAGTGTGATAAGATAGAGCATTGCAAGCTGGGTGCTATAACCCTTGGTGGTTGCAACGGCTATCTCGGGGCCTGCCCAAGTGTAGAGGACATCATCGCTCGCATTTGCGATGGCGCTTCCAACTACATTGACTATGGACAATACCCTCGCGCCGAGCCTGCGGCCTTCACGAAGGGCGAAGAGCGTATCAATTGTCTCTCCGCTTTGGCTGATGATGATCAATAAAGTTTTATCATTCACCAGCGGTTGATTGTAGCGGAACTCGGATGCAAGCTCACAGCTAACGGGGATGCGCAACGCATCTTGTAAAAGAACGCGCCCGACGCAACCTGCGTGCCAAGCGGATCCACATGCCACTATGTGAATGCTTTCGATGCCACGAATGTAATCATCATCGATGTTTTTAAGTTCAAGGTGAACCTCTCCATCCTTTATTCGAGGCGATAGTGTATCGCGGATGGCTTTTGGCTGTTCGAGCATCTCCTTTATCATGAAATGTTCATGCCCGCCCTTTTCAGCGGATTCCACATCCCACGTGATTACCTCGGGCTGTTTCTCCACCAAATCACCGTGGCGGTCGTATACCTTTACGCTATCAGGTTTTAACACAACCATTTCGCGTTCTTCAAGGCGAAGTATATTGCGAGTATGCTTCAGTATCGCCGGTACATCGGATGCGATAAAGTTTTCGCCCTCGCCGAGGCCTACGATAAGCGGGCTGTCCTTGCGAACCGCTATTATCATGTTCGGGCAATCTTCAAAGAGAATACCGAGCGCAAACGCGCCTTCAAGCATTGCAACCGCTTCCGTGGCGGCCTTGAGGGGGTCACCCTTGTAGCAATGCTCCATCAGATGGGATATTACCTCCGTATCGGTATCGGATATAAAGGTGTGGCCATGCGCGGTTAAAAAGCGCTTTAGCTCCATATAATTTTCTACTATTCCATTATGAACAACCGCCACGCTTCCGCTGTTGGACACATGTGGATGTGCATTTCTGTCCGAAGGTTCACCATGGGTTGCCCATCTCGTGTGCCCTATACCGGTTACCCCTTTAAGGGTCGTGCCGCCTTGTGTTAGGTCGGATAACACCGCCAACCTACCTTGGGACTTTTGAACATCGATAGCATTTTCGCCGATTATTGCAAGCCCCGCAGAATCATACCCGCGATATTCAAGCTTCGTAAGACCATCGAGCAAAATAGGTGCCGCCTGCTTAGCACCGGCATATCCTACAATTCCGCACATAATGTGTTCCTCCTATTACTTGTTTCCAAATGGGTTACATTTTTATCATTATACTATTTTTTTTACAAAAGTAAAACCCCTTTTTCCCATTCGATGCCAATATAGCAATTTAACTTTGGAGAAAAGGGGTGTAAAAAACATAAAATCCCCCCACGCTGTATGGCGCGGAGGGTAATAATTCATAGCGATGCGACGGATGATCCGCCGGAACTTCTCTATTCACCTACGATCGTTGCCAAGATGTTGCTTCCACTGTCGAGCGAAACATCATTCCGGCCGTATGCGGGGCTTGCTCCATCCATCATATCTTCATGAAACGATGGGTAATCGTATGCGAGTAAAACGTCCTCTTCCCAGCTTTCGCCCCAAGGCTTGACGAACATCGAGAACGAGAGAAGATTGCCCTCCCAATCTACGAAGGCTGTACCCATTGCAAACTTTCCTTCGGTTGAGGGGGACGGGAGGAACATCCAGTCGTACTCATCAACACTTTCTCCGCCTATTTCGGCGGTTAAAGCTGTGAGAGCAGGATCATCCCCACCCTCTACTTGGCAGGTTCCTGCCACGAAGGGTGTGCCGTTGCCGTTTGCGGAGTAAATGCTGAACGCGCCTTCGCCATCATCGTTTACATCGACAACCATGTACATATCAATTACATCGCCGAAAAGATCATCATAAATACCGCTCGTTCCATCGACTGACATTACGCCGACCCATGTACCGTTCCACATGTTCGCAAGCTCGGAATCACCGCCACCGTCTTCGAAACCGCCGCCAACGCTACCGCCGGAACTACCGCCACTGCGGCTCGACATTGCGCCACCTCGTTCAAACTCGATATTGATGTCCATATCCTGCAAGTTTACGATGGTGAGAGTATTTCCGTCAACTACCGCTTCAAGCTCGTAATCACCAAAGACAAAATCAATCTCATCGCCTTTAGCCGACCATTCGCCGGACTCGTACTCATCGTTAAGTTCGAATTCGCTTGTGCCGTCATCGTTAAGAGTGATGGAAGCGCCATCCGGGAAAATCTCGCTTACTTCCGCTTCCATTCCCGACATCGATACATTGGTTGCCTCCCAAGTGCCTACATACGGATCGGCTTCTTCATCACCGCCCATGATTGCACTATAACCACCTTTTTTTTCGAAGGCGAGGTCGACGCCTGTACCCTGAACATCTTCAAGGATGAGCACCCCATTATCAATGGTGCCGTCAATGTCATCCGAGCCGATTGACAATGTTATTTCATCGCCATCAATCTCCCACGAACCCTTGTCGATAGAATCGTCAAATGAAAATACCGCATCTCCGTTATCTTCAAGTTCCAGTGTTACGTCACCCGAGAAAATATCATCAACGGACAATTCCTTCCCGGACATGGATGCGGTGGTCGCCATCCACATGCCCACATTCGGGTTGTCGGAATCTTTGCCGCCACCGCCAAGAAGGCTGATCGCAAGTATGATGCCGCCTGCCACAAGCAAAGCCGCGCCGCCGATTATGATGAGCGGAAGAAGCCAACTCTTCTTCGCTTTGGGTGATGCGTTCCCTTGAGAGGGTGGAACAGAACCGCCCATCGGAGGCACATTGCCTTGCACGGGTGCGGAGTAGTTGCCTGTTGGTGCACTCTGCGTCGGGGGTGTATAACTGCCCGTGGGTGCGCTCTGTGTAGGCGCGGTGTAACTACCCGTGGGTGCACTCTGGGTCGGCGCGGTGTAACTGCCCGTGGG
>CAYJPI010000053.1:0-9805 GCA_964372005.1 uncultured Oscillospiraceae bacterium
AGAATGACGAGTGCAGGCTCGGCAGATGCAAAGGCTTTCAACGCCTCATCGCCGCGCTCGCATGTTTCTACATGATAACCGTCCTTCTTTAAATACATCTCAATTATGGCTAAAATATTTTTATCATCATCGATTACCAAAATGGTGTTATTGTCCACTTTTCAAGTTCCTCCTACTTATGAATTATCCACCAAAAAAGGTCACTATAATCATAGCATATCCATACGTAGCAAATATGAACCTCATATGAATTTTCGCTGTCATTTCAAAGTAACTACTGTTACCCCCGCATCGCCCTCGCCATAAGCCCCAAGGCGATAGTTTTTTACATGCGGATGGCGCTTCAAATGCTCTTGCACGCCCTTTCTCAAAGCACCCGTTCCCTTGCCATGTATTATTGATACCTCACTGAGCCCTCGCATAATCGCATCGGAAAGATAACGATCTATTTCAACGATGGCCTCGTCAACCATTTTCCCTCGTATATCAATCTCATGGCGCACAGTTTCGCCTGCGGTTGCAATGTGCACTTGCGCTTGCCCCTTTTTCTCTTTCTTCTTTTCCTCTACCTTTTTCATTTTGGAGATATTAACCGTCATCTTCATTATACCGGCCTGAACGAGCACTTCACCTTTAGCGTTTGCCGCCTTTAATACTGTTGCTTCCTGCCCGAAATCCACAAGATACACACGCTCGCCCGGCAGTACCTTCTTGGGCGCAAGAGAAGCATCATGCGCAGGTTTTGACAGCGGATCTGCAAGGGAATTTTCGCGCTTGCGTGCCGCGTCTCTCGCCTCTTGTATCGCACGGTCAACCGCGCTCATATCAATACCCTTGAGATTTTTTAGCCCCAAGATATGTCTTTCCATCTCCTCGCGGCTCTCTCTAACGAGCTGGCGCGCTTCCTCGCGTGCCTTTTGCCTGTATACCGATCGTTCCTCTTCCAAACGCTTCTTTTGCGTCTCCGCTTCTGTTTTAAGGCGCTGTAGTTCATAGCGCATCTGTTCGGCTTTTTCTCGTTCTTCTTCGGCTCGTTTTTGTTCACTCTGCGCACTTTCGATAACATCCTCAAATGCGACGTCCTCCTTGTCCAAATAACTTTGGGCAAGAGCGATAAGTTCTTTTTCAAGCCCCAATCTTTCGCAGATGGCGAATGCATTGGATTTTCCCGGTATACCGATAAAAAGACGATATGTGGGGCACAGCCTGTCCACATCGAATTGCATGGATGCATTTTGCATACCATCCATCGTGAGTGCAAAGGCTTTGATTTCGCTGTAATGCGTGGTTGCCGCAGTCATCGCTCCGCGCTTATGAAGAGTCTCGAGTATGCTCATCGCAAGCGCCGCACCCTCAACGGGATCCGTCCCTGCGCCGAGTTCGTCGAGCAAAACAAGGCTGTTCTTACCGGCGCTTTTAAGTATGTCAACGATATTAGTCATATGGCCCGAGAAGGTGGATAGGCTTTGTTCTATCGATTGTTCATCGCCTATGTCCGCCAATATCTCGGAAAACACACAGCTTACGCTACCTTCTTTTGCAGGAATGAACATTCCCGATTGTGTCATCAACGAAAAAAGGCCGAGCGTTTTTAGCGTTACGGTTTTACCGCCGGTGTTCGGCCCTGTGATGATTAATGTGGATATTCCCTCTTCGCCTATCCAAACATCTATGGGGACAACGACATCCGCATTGATAAGAGGATGCCTACCACCCTTTATGTTTACATGATTATCCATGCTAACGGACGGACAACTTGCGCGCATTTGAAGGGCGAGCTGTGCCTTTGCAAAAATCAAGTCAAGTTCACCGAGAAGGCCGAGGCTCGTGCAGATATCATCTGCATACGGTTCAAGCTCTGCAGTTAACGCGGCCAAGATCCTTGCGATTTCTTCCTCTTCAAGAGCCTTTAACTTCTTTATCTCATTTCCGAGTTCAACCACAGCCATCGGTTCGATGAATAGCGTAGCACCGCTTCCCGATTGGTCATGCACGAGGCCCGGAACCGATCCTCTGCTCTCCTGCTTTACGGGCAGAACATATCGCCCATTGCGAATGGTTATAATCGCTTCCTGCAAATGCGTTTGCATGGATGTGCTCTTTATCATCGAATTGAGCTTATCGCGGATCCTATCCCCCGCAATGCGCATCTTTCTGCGGATGTCGGCGAGGGTTACGGATGCATTGTCCGCTATTTCTTCCTCATTTAATATGCAACGCGCTATGTCATCCTCCAGGAATCGCTGTGATACCAACTGCGACGCCATGTGAGTGAGTAGAGAAAAAACTTCATCCTGCGATGTTAACCTTTCGCGCGCTACTCGGCTAACCTTCAAGCATCGCGCCGCCATGAGTAGCTCGCGTGCGCTCAAGGATAGCGCCACATGTGTTCGCTTTAGCGTCATCCGAATATCTTCAAACGAATCTATCGGGCTTTGCCCACCTGCGCGCGCAAAAAAACGAACCGCTTGGGCGGTCTGCTCAAGAAGCGTCTTAACGCTTCCTCTTTCGGTGAGTGGATGCAGTTCCTGTGCTAGCGATCGTCCTATCTCGGACACCGTGTGCGATGCAAGCTTATCAAGTATCTTATCGTATTCAAGCACCTTCAATGCTCTTTTATTCATCGTGGATCCCTCCTCGTTATCAATCATCAAACTTCTTTAGTCCTCTTTTGAAATGTCCTCGCGTGGTTCCATGCATCATCGGCCGTTCGCCCGACAAATATTTTCTCGCCGAATCGATTGCTTCTTTTACATCTCTTTCGTTTTCTGCCTCTATGATTACAAATCGAGGTTTGGATTCGATTTCGGGCAAAACGTCAAACAAATCAAGTACGTCCGTGTTTTTCACGCGCAATAAGCAACGATGTTCATCGCGTGTATTCTTTAATGGGAATGTTCTGCCTACTTCATCAACGAGAACACCGGCATCGCCCATACAATCGCGACATTTATGTGCAAACTTAATGGGACAGTGTAAAAGCTGCATCATATCTACGCGGCCAAAGGCGTACACACCCACATCATGTAAAATAAGGTCGCGCATCTGTGCGTCGCGTAATTCTAGCGAAAGGGTTACATCGGTAAAACCTAATTTCTTATACTCATTTATTGTGTGCGCATTCGTAACATTTGAAAGATACGATAGCATACGAATTTCTAAATGAGAAATAGCATGAATGGCGCTTGCATGGTTTGCCAAAGCACCGTCAATCAGCCCACAATGAAGCACACTTTGCACATCACGGCGCATGGACTCGTCCGCGATGACGGCAGGAAGCGCGAGAAGCAATTTTGCATTTCCTCTCTTTTCTTGCAATGATGCAAGGTCGCTTACGCAACGATCGCCATAGCTACATGGCTGCAAAGCCACAGCACTAGCCCCTGCATCAAATGCGGCATTTGCGATGGAAACCGACGGAGCAATTACAACAATATCGGTTTTTGGAGAATTGCAACATAACGGCAAATCCGGCACGCTAACATTCTTAGTTTCTCGTACACCTTGAAGCTTTTTCGTGAGCGAAGCTATCGCATCACGCCTTAGCGCGTTGATTGATGATGCCGCCATGAATGCAGGCTTTTCCATAATCACATCACAGGATTCGAGCGTGAACGGCGTGTCGCCGAGCTTTCCGACTTGCGCCTTGATGCGCTCCTTGTCGGGCGGATTCTTTGCCGCTTCAAGCTTCTCATCGGAAACTTCGCTAACCGATACTCCCAGTGCAGTTACGGTTAATTGCGCATACTCTTTTTCGTTCATAGTTATATTAGCGAATAAGGGGTTTTTGCGAATATCATTTTTATAACTATCCTTGAGAGCGGTTAATAACTTCGCGTCATCTCCGCGCTTTCCTATAGCATTCGGCCGCACGGCCGACGAATCGAAGTAGTAGCCGGTTGTTCCGTCATTACGCGAAAAAACTCTGTTGATGCGATCGTTTGCATCCAAGAGAGTCGCTTCATCCGCACCGTCGATAGCTGAGCGGTAAGCTTGCACAACCGCCGCGACATACTCCGCACGTTTCATTCTTCCCTCAAGTTTAATGCTCATAACGCCGCTATCTTCGAGCCTTTTTACATGAAAAAGCATCGACAAGTCGGAAAGGCTAAGGGGATATCCATTCTTCTTATGTTCTCCATTTATGCAATTAAAGCTCTTCCTACAGGGTTGGGCGCAGTCCCCTCGATTGCCGCTCCTTCCGCCTGAAAGGGAAGAAAACAAGCACAATCCGGACACCGCAGTACATAGCGCCCCTTGGGCAAAGCATTCTATATCCATTTTTGACGAATCATATATGCGTTTTACTTCATCTATATGCAGTTCCCTTGCCAAAACGATGCGAAAAAAGCCCATGCTTTTTGCTAACATCGCTCCGTCCGCACTATGTATGGCCATCTGAGTACTTGCATGTAGCGAAAAATCGGGAAGTTCCTGTTTTAGTATACCCGCAAAGCCAATATCCTGTACGATGAGCGCATCAACGCCTTGTTCATATAAAAATTCGGCGTACTGAAGCGCACCTTTAAGCTCACGATCGAATAGAAGTGTATTCATGGTGACATGCACCTTAACACCCCTTGCGTGAGCATATGAAATCGCCTCTATCATCTCGGAATCGGACGAAAAATTATCCGCAAAACGGCGGGCATTGTATTTGCCACCGCCCAAATATACTGCATCGGCTCCGTTTTGCACCGCCGCTACTAGGCTTTCTTTGCTTCCGGCAGGCGCAAGCAATTCCATAAATCGATCCTCCAGATCCTTTTTTATTATACGATTATAGCACATTTCAAGAATTGATACCATATACTGTGGAAAAAACACATTCAACAACTTTTTAATTTTATATAAAATGCATGCATTTTATAATATTTTACAATTACTGAACAAATGTTTCATGTAGATTGCGGCCATAAGGCCGAATTCACAAAATGTTCTTTACTTTTTAGTGACATTTTATATCGATTCATGGTAAAATGCTTATATAAACTGTAACTGACTTAGGAGATGACATATGCGCAGCATGAGAGCGATTTTACTACCCGGCGTGCTATTCGGCCTACTGGCCGCTTTTTTGCTGTTTTCAATTCCTGTAAGCGCCGCTGTAATGCCGACCTTCCCCGATGAAGCGCTTTTCGAGGGCGACACGGGTTCATCCGTGAGATCATTAAACGAAGCTCTTTCAACTTTGGGCCTTTTGGAAGGTGATGATTCGGAGTATGGCGAACCAACCGTAGCGGCAGTAAGGCAATTGCAACGCACACTCGGCCTACCCGCGAGCGGAGCTTATGATGAAGCCACATTCCTTACCGCAATAGAAGCCGCTGAACAAATGAATATCAGCTTAAGCGTTCTGCTTTCAAGCACTATAGAAGAGGAACATGAAGCGGTTGATGCATCCGTCGATAATCTTGATAATCTACATGGAAAAATAATCGGCATCGACGCAGGCCACCAGCTTGAAGCAGACAATGTAAAGGAAGCGATTTCACCCAATTCCACCTTAACAAAGGATCGAACAAGTGCCGGCGGTGTAGGAACAAAGACAGGCATATACGAATATGAAATAAACTTGCAGATAGCCAATCGACTTAAACTATTGCTTGAGGATGCAGGGGCAACCGTCATAATGACGCGTTCAACGCATGATGTCAACATATCAAACAGCGAGCGAGCAGTTATGATGAACGATGCGAATGTGGATGTTTGGGTGCGTATACATTGCGATCACAGCACGGATTCGCAAAAATCCGGAATCTCGGTTATTGCCCCGTCGAAGGATGCTAACGAAGCTATCGCGCAGGAGAGTTTATCGCTTGCAAAACAACTTATTGAATCCACATCGGAGCAATCGGGCGTAAATGCACTGAATATCTCGATTTTGTCGGATCAGACCGGATTTAACTTTTCGAAGTCGCCCGTTGTGGCCATGGAGCTAGGCTTCCTCTCCAATCCTACGGAGGATGTTCTATTAAACCGCGCTTCCCATCAAGAATCGCTCGCACTTGGAATGGCAAAGGGACTAAATGCTTACTTTGGATAAATCAATTTGGTTAATATGCGTAATTGCTTCACCACTTGAAATATAATTGCATAACATATCATAAAGAGAAGTACGGTTTAGGCCGTACTTTTCTATATCTGTTCCAGATAAGGAGGAATCCGATGATGAGAAAACCATATCAAACGGCAGGAACATGCTGTTTTGAAAACAACACCCCACAACTCAACCCACTCGCGGTGAAGAATACCCTTGCCGCAGGAAGTGTTTGCGACGGATGCTTCGATACACCGTCAGGAGACTGTGTGCTTGCGGTAGCATACATGCCGATACAGGAATACAAGGCAGGTTACTGCCCAGATGAGGCGCTGTGTCAGGGAACGCTATTCCCCGAACTACTGCGCCCATACTGCTAAGGAGGCTATGAAATGGATATGAACCAACATGCCTTACTGATGAAAATTTCCGAATGCCAATTCGTATGCGTGGAGCTCGCGCTCTATCTCGATACACATCCATGCGACGAGGATGCAAACACGGATTATCTGTGCTACAGCGAGAAGCTTGAATCGCTTCTTTGCAAATACGAGGAACTATATGGGCCGCTCCAAAACTTCGGGCACTCCCCCACCGCACAAGGCAGCTGGGTACACTCGAAATGGCCTTGGGAACTGTGAGGAGGGCAAAATAATATGTGGATTTATCAAAAACGTTTGGAGTACCCGGTTAAGATCACAACGCCCGATCCGAGAATGGCAAAGATGCTAATGGCACAATATGGCGGCGCAAATTCCGAACTTGCGGCCGGCATTCGCTATCTTACACAGCGATACTCAATGCCTGATGACAGATGCAGGGCAACACTAACCGACATAGGTACCGAGGAATTTGCCCACTGGGAAATTATCGCTACGATGATCTCGCAGTGCATACGCGGCGTTAGCGTTGAAGAGCTTACGGCGGCAGGCCTTGGTGGTTATTTCACCGAGCACAACCACGGCATATTCCCCGTAGACCCCAATGGCGTGCCCTTCAATGCGGCATACATTGCATGCACGGGCGACCCGATAGCTGACCTTCATGAGGACTTAGCCGCCGAGCAAAAAGCTCGCGCGACATATGAGCACCTCATGGATCAAACAAATAATCCCGAACTGCTTGATCCACTAAGGTTCGTTCGCGAACGTGAGGTGGTGCACTTCCAACGCTTTGGCGAATGCTTGGCAATTGTGCAGGATTTGCAGGCAAAGTCGAGATGTTCGTGCAGAGGTTACAAAATATAGGGTTATGCATCATAGTTCTCGCACAAAAAGTGGCCTTGGCCACTTTTTGTATTTTGCGTTTTTCTATTTTTTCTCAGCCAAGTATTGAAGAAGGCCTTTGGTGCTTCTACCATAGGAGGTGATGAATTGATCCTTTTCGAGTATGTCCTCTAACTGATGTGCATCAGAATCATAAAGCACATGATACTCATCAAGGTTTACTCCCGAGATCGGAACATGCTTATACACCTCAATCGATGCAAAATCCAATGAGGGCGGCAAAAATCCGAGTGCGGAGAGTATGGAATTAGCCTGCCTGTTAATATGAGCGGGAACGGGAACACCGCCGCGCTCTCGGCAAGCCTCCACCACATCATCTATCGACAGAGTGGTGGACTGCGAAAGGAGAGTTCCGACATGTTTCACCACCTCGTCATCCTCATCCATAACCACTTGCTCGCCGAAAAAATCCGGCTTATTCTTGATTGGTGGCAGATGTTTGTAGATGTAGTCGCCAAACTCAAGCGCAGTATCTACCGTTTCGAAGTAGCATAAAACATGAACTTCTTCCTTGGTTTCTACCTCTATTCCGGGTATGAATACCATTTCTCTTGCATCCGCCACCGCTTTACATGCAGGTAAATTGAGGGCGCTGTTATGGTCACATATCGCTATGGCTTCAAGACCTTTTAGATATGCCATGTTGACGGTGTTATTCGGTGTCATTTCCATGCTTGCACAAGGGGATAAGCATGTGTGAATGTGCAGATCCGCCGCGAGCTTGCACTTTTCCATTCTCAGCTCACCCCGGGCACACCCAATTTGTAGAGTATTCCACACATTTCATATGCGCTCAGCTCGGAAGAGAACACCGCGATATCCTCGCTCGTGGCTTTATCCACGCTTTCCTTCTCCATCTCTATACCCTCGGGACAGATGATACATGCCATATCATGCAGCGATGCAACCGCCACAACATTTAGGTGCGTTTGCACGGTAAACCATGCACAACCGGGCTTACCCTTTGCCATAACCCAGCTAAGAAGATCACAGGTATAGGCACATTCGATCTCTCTATCATCCACTTGATTGAGAGGCTTCGCTTGAATCAAATCCATAAGTTCGCTTGTTTTCATAATTTCCTCCGCTCTTTTATTATTGATACTATTATCCGCGCTTTTCGGCGCTTGCAAGGTCAGCCATCTCCTGCGCGAGTATGCGCAATCGATCGCGTAGTTTGAAAATGCAATCCATCTCCACGGCTTGTCCCCTCACGATATCCTCCGCAAGGGTTTTACAGCTCGGCGAGCCGCATGAGCCGCAATCGAGGCCCGGAAGTCTTTTGGATATATCCTCCATTCGATCCATCATTCGAAGCGCTTCTGCCATATCGTCGGACAATTTCATAACGCTTCGCGGTGTAAATTCATAGTCGTATCGTATCATGGGCGAATTTACATATTTTTGGATATGCTCATCCGTTTCCATGTTAAGACGGGGCTGTGAATGTGCGATTCGCCTATTCCTATTCTTTGCAACGAACTGGTTTTCAAAAGTAAGTGGCCCGCCTACGCAGCCGCCCGAACATGCGGCAACCTCGAGATAACTGAGTTTTAGCAGCCTTTCATTGTCGATCTCTTCAAGGCATTGCATAACATTTTGGATTCCATCAACCGCGAGATAGTTTGTAAGGCCTACTGCGGTGCTAACTCCACCAACAACCGCGGAGCCGAGCCCGTAAGCGCACGCCGGATGCGCGATGTTTCGATGCCCTCCCTCTACCTTGCCGATATCCTTTAATATCCTAGCGTAAATATCAACGAGCGAATACACCCCATCGATTTCACTCTTTTCAATACCGAGGGGGCTTTTCATATTTGTCATCTTAGCGGCACATGGTGCAATATAAAAACATCCCACCGAGCTTTTAGGAACACCCATAACCTCGCAAAATTCCTCCTTAGCTACGCGCGCGGAAATCTCCGTTGCCGAGATAAAGGGGGATAGATTATCGATAAGGCTCGGGTATAATGTGGTTACTAGGCGTGGGATTACAGGGCACGAGCAAGTAATCAGCGGCGTTACCGCCTCGCCCGAACGAAGATACTTTCTCGTTGCTTCGGCCATGATTTCATAGCCTTTTGCCTCATCATATATAGCATCGAAGCCCATGGAGTATAAAACGGAGTAAATATCCCCAAGGTCCTGCAAACCCCGAAATTGCGAGTACAAAGCCGCCGTCGGAATTACAATATTATACTGAAATTCATTCAGCTCTCCTAGCGGCGTTGTAACCGATATCATGGCGTGGTGCGGGCAAGAAACGAGACATGTTCCGCAATCGATGCATCTTTCGTCGAGTATCTTTGCTTTACCCCTTTGTACGCGTATCGCTTCCGTGGGGCAACTCTTTATGCAATTCGTACAGCCCACGCATTTTCGTCTGTCTATGCGAACGGAATGCTTGTACAACATTCTTGATTTCTATCCTCCTTTGTTAAATATTATAAATCGCATGTATTGTTGTTCCTTTGTCTAC
>CAYJPI010000054.1:0-5925 GCA_964372005.1 uncultured Oscillospiraceae bacterium
ATTAAAGATTAAAGATTAAAGATTAAAGATTAAAGATTAAAGATTAAAGATTAAAACCGCTACCACATTTTGTGGTAGCGGTTTTAGTGTCAAAAAAGTGTTCTACGAACACTTTTTTGTAATCTCTTTATCTTACTTTCAGTCCATCCGCCATTGGTGCGAGTGTTGTGATAGCGGATAGATTGATATCGTCCTTATCGGATGCACACAGTATCATGCCGTGGCTTTCGATATTGCACATCTTGATAGGTGCGAGGTTTGCAACCACAACCACCGTCTTGCCGACGAGATCATCGGGCGTATACCAAGCCTTGATGCCCGAAAGTATGGTGCGCTCTTCGCTTCCAATCTTGACGGTGAGCTTTAGAAGCTTCTTGGAGCGCTTCACCTCTTCGCAAGAAAGAACCTTTCCTAGCCTCAAATCGAGCTTTGCAAAATCATCGTAGGAGATTTGGGGAAGAATTTCCTCCTCCTCGGATGCTTCGCTTGCCACCTTTTCTTCCTTGGGGGCGTTTGCGGCTTCAGCGGCTGCCATCGCCTTCAATGTTTCGGCTTCGAGCTCTTCAAGCTCCTTCTTAACATCGATACGCGGGAAGAGTGCATCGCCCTTTTGCACTGTTGTGCCGGCAGGAAGTAGGCCGAATGTCATGGAATCGGCGGCGGTAAGAGTTCCTTCTTCTATGCCGAGCTGCGCGAACATCTTAGCAGGCGTTGCGGTGAGGAAGGGCTTCAATGCGATGCCTGCAATGCGCAAGCTCTCCGCAAGATAGTATAGAACGGTCTTGAGCCTTTCCTTGCCCTCATCGGTCTTTGCGAGTATCCAGGGTGTTGTAACGTCGATGTACTTGTTCGCATGGCCGATGAGCTTGAATACTTCTCCCAAGGCTTCGGGGATCTTGAGATCGGTCATGTATGCATCTATCGCGGCTTCAAGGCCGGCGGCGCAATCATAGACTACATCATCTTCTTGAGGAACGCAAATGCCCTTTTCGGGGATTACTCCATCAAAATACTTATCGATCATGGAGACGGTACGCGAGAGGAGATTTCCAAGATCGTTTGCAAGGTCGCTGTTTATGCGATGTATGAGCGCTTCATTCGAGAATGTGCCATCCGCACCGAAGGGAACTTCACGAAGCAGGAAGTAGCGTATAGCATCCACCCCATAGCGTGCGCAAAGCTTGACGGGATCTACTACATTGCCCTTGGACTTAGACATTTTGCCGCCATCCAAAACGAGCCATCCGTGGCCGAACACCTGTTTGGGCAGGGGCTCTTCGAGCGCCATGAGTATGATGGGCCAGATGATGGTATGGAAGCGAACGATTTCTTTTCCGACGAGATGTATGTCGGCAGGCCAATACTTTTGATAGAGGCTGTCGTCGTCGGAATAGAAGCCGAGCTTTGAAATGTAGTTGGTGAGCGCATCGAGCCACACATACACTACATGCCTATCATCAAAATCAACAGGAACGCCCCATTTGAAGCTTGTACGACTTACGCAAAGATCCTCGAGCCCCGGCAAAAGGAAGTTTTGAAGCATCTCATTTGCGCGCGAAGGCGGCTGAATAAACTCAGGATTCTCCTTTATGTGTGCGATCAAGCGGTCGGCATACTTGCTCATCTTGAAGAAGTAGCTCTCCTCCTCAACCATCTCGGTGGGGCGGCCACAGTCTGGGCAGTTGCCATCCTTCAATTGGCGCGGAAGCCAGAAGCTTTCGCAGGGCGTGCAATAGTGGCCCGTGTAGGAAGATTTATAGATATCGCCCTGATCGTAGAGCTTTTTGAATATCTTTTGTACGGCCTTTTCGTGGATTTCATCGGTTGTGCGGATGAATCCATCATGCGAAATATCAAGCAGTTTCCAAAGCGCATGGAATGTATCGACTATGCGATCGACGTACTGCTTGGGGGTTTCGCCCGTCTTTGCCGCTACACGTTCGATCTTTTGGCCGTGCTCATCGGAACCGGTTAGGAAGTACACATCAAAATCCTTTTGGCGCTTGTACCTCGCTATCGCGTCCGCCGCGACGGTACAGTACGCATGGCCGATGTGGAGCTTGTCGCTCGGGTAATAAATTGGGGTAGTGATGTAAAATGTTTTCTTCTCCTGCATAAAATGCCTCCTCAATGTACGTTTCTTGTTTATTTTATCCATTTTTGTCGCAATGCTAATCCTCATTAAAATAATTTGCCTACGAGAGGATTCGCCTTGAGTTTAAGGAGTACCATAAGCCATTCGAATAATCGAACAAAAAAGCCGCCCTTACATATTGTAATGTAAGGACGGCTTTGAAACCGCGGTACCACCCTACTTTCCGCAAAAATCACCCTTTGCGGCTCGCATGGAGCAAGTGCTCACATCGCTGTATGGGGCGAAACCCCCGCTCGGCTTACGAAATGCTCACCGTGCGCCGCGAAGGAGCCATCTTCGGCAAAAGGCACATGTTCGAGCTTTCACCTCGCGCTCAAATCTCTAATGCATGGCCAAAAATGCTTACTCTTTCCTTCATCGCGGATATTCTACGCCTATTGTATAGGGAAACTTAAAAAATGTCAAGGCGATTACTTATGATACAAGCGATTCGACTCGTACACGGGCTCACATGTGATATGCACACCGAGCGAACGGAATATCTTTAAATCGACCGCGGAGAGAATCACGCTTGCATGTGCCGTCATGCCGCGAAGCTTGGGCAGCTGTTCAAGCGCATGGCTTGCGGCCGGATTGGTTGCCGCACAAATTGAAAGTGCGAGCAATATTTCATCCGAGTGTAAAAGTGGATTGCGGCTCCCCAGATGCGTTGTCTTTAGGTTCATAATCGGCTCAATTACTATCGGCGAAATCAAGGACAGCTTTTTTTGGATGCCGCCAAGCTTTTTAAGAGCATTTAGAATAACTGCCGCGCTTGCACCGAGTAATTCGCCGGATTTTCCCGTAACTATCGTCCCATCGGGGAGCGAAAGCGCCAAAACGGGCTTGCCCAGTTCATCCGCGCGAGAACGCGCCTCATTTATTACGGGGAGTATTTCATCGCTTACGCCGGCGGTTTGCAGTATTAACTCCGTCTTGTTGGATTCATCTGCGCCGCCTTTTCCCTTGGTGTGTGCACATCGTGCCGCATAAGCGCGCCTTAGTATCTCGCGTTTCGCGGCTTTTTTCACTGCGTCATCATCGTATATGCAAAAGCCTGCCATATTAACGCCCATATCCGTCGGCGATTGATATGGCGATTCGCCTTCAATTCGCTCGAAAATGGTTCGAAGCACGGGGAAGATTTCGACATCGCGATTGTAGTTAACCGCCGCTTCGCCGTAGGCTTCAAGGTGGAAGGGGTCGATCATGTTAACGTCGTTCAAGTCCGCCGTGGCCGATTCATACGCAAGGTTAACCGGATGCGAAAGCGGCAAATTCCACACGGGGAATGTTTCAAACTTTGCGTAGCCGGCAAGTTCTTTATTCTTATAATGATGGTATAACTGCGATAAACAAACCGCCATCTTGCCGCTGCCCGGCCCGGGAGCGGTAACGACGACGAGCGGCCTGCTCGTTTCGATGTACTCGTTCTTCCCGTAGCCATCATCGCTTACAACGAGTTCTATGTCAGCGGGATAGCGCTCTATCGTGTAATGCTTGTACACGTTGATTCCAACGCTTTCCAGGTGATCCTTTAGCGTTTTTGATGCGCTTTCCTCATTGTACCTGGTGAAAACCACGCTACCTACGTACAATCCGGCATCACGGAATGAGTCGATCAAGCGTAGAACATCCGCATTGTATGAAATGCCGAGGTCGCTGCGCTGTTTGTTATTTTGTATATCCGCGGAATTGATAGCGATAACTATCTCCGCTTGATCCTTCATGGTTAGTAGCATGGACAGCTTTGCATCGGGCAAGAATCCCGGCAAAACGCGCGATGCATGAAAGTCATCGAACAGTTTTCCGCCAAATTCGAGATAGAGTTTTCCGCCAAATTGAGCGATACGTTCCTTGATATGTGTCGATTGCATCTGCACATATTTCTCATTATCGAAACCCAGCTGCATCAGTAGTCTCCTTTATCATATTATATGCGCCCAAAAGCATAATACGCGAGCAGTGCCACACATTCGCGAAGGGCATTGTTTAAGCTGACATACCACACATCATCTGCGGCGAGAGCGTCTACCGTGAGGCCCTGTCTATGTGCCACGAGAGATGATCTTAAAACATGAAAATCCGTCGTCACGAAGCCTATCGATGCATCCGTGCCGAGGTGTTCTTCTATTATTTTTGAGGAAAAGGCGAAGTTTTCCTCCGTGCTTGCGGCCTGATCTTCCTCGATGCACAGCGATTCATCCACACCGTTTTCGATTAGATATTTCGCCATCACCGATGCTTCGCTCGATGTTTCGTCCGCACCCTGTCCGCCGGAAACGATGATCAGCGTGTTGGGGTTGTCCTCATGATATTCTATCGCCGCATCGAGCCGATATTGTAGCACCAGCGACGGGCGATCGTTTCGCACCCCTGCGCCGAGTACTATGAGCGCATCGAGGTTATCGCGCGGCTCATGCGATGCAAAGGAGTAGATGAGGGTGCTTCCGGCTATGAATGCAAACACCACGAAACCATAGCCTATGTACGCGATCCATTTGCACCACAAACCTAAGTTTGATGAAACGAAGAATCGTGTAAGTTGTGGATAGAACATTGCCCATAAAAAGAGAGGTATTCCGAGGATGGCGGGCAACCAAACACCTAAGTTGGAATTGCTTCTAAGTGCGATTATCATCGTGTCGAGTATCCCTAGCAAGCCCAAACAAAGTGCTATTATGCGAAAAACGCCCATTCCTTCCCCCTAACATTGTTATTATATTGATGTAAGTTTATGTTTCTATTCGATACAGGTCACGGCGGCGGCATGTTTCAAGCGGAATGCTTTCGCGCATTTCGGCGAGCATGCTAAGAGGAAGATCGACAACCGCGACCTTTTCGAGCGCGCCACAGCTGTAGAGTACCGTTCCGTCCGGGGTTGTAATCATTGAGTGACCATGCGCGTATTTGGTTTGCGCGGGAGACACCCCGGCCACGAACAGTTGTGCATCAAGTGCGCGAGCGCGAAGCAGCAATTCCCAGTGCCGTGGTCCGGTGACTGACGAAAACGCCGCCGGAAGCGCGAGTAGATCCGCGCCGCTTTCACGCGCAAGCTCGGCCATCTCGGGGAAGCGTATATCAAAGCATATTGACACCGCCGTTTTTATCGGCGCTTCTACCATGAGTGGAGTGCTGTCGCCGGGAGTGATCGTATCGCTTTCCATAATGCGGAAGTTTGAGCCTTTGATATCCACATCGAAAAGATGAGCCTTGCGGTATTTGCCCACGAATGACCCATCGCCCGAAAATACCATTGAGGTATTGTAGATGCGGCCATCGCTAAGCTCGGGTATGCTACCGCCAATAATCGTCATGCCCGTTGACTTCGCGGCTTCTTCGAGCATGGCGAATGTTTCGCCACCGATGCAGTTTTCTGCCGCCGCCGCGAACAGCTTGGGTTGATATTGGATGGTGAACATCTCGGGGAGTATCGCTATGTCCGCGCCTGAATTTGCGGCTTCCTTAAGCATGTCAAGCGCGCGTTTGCGGTTATCGGGCACTACCGTGCCTACTGCCAGCTGACAAAGCGCGACCTTTATTCCTTGCATGATGTTCCCTCCCGAATTTAGATTACGCTTAGTACCTGCGCATCGATAGCGTCCATTTCACAAAGCGCGTTATGGAGTATCGGTTTTGTTTCGAGCTCGCTGATGCCGCTCGGTACTGCATTGCCCGTGACGTTTGATAGGCGTTTAGCATTCGCAAAGTCGTCGCTTGTGGGTGTTTCGAACGCACGAAGGACATCGCTTGCGAACTTGAACGGGCTCGCGGTTGAAAGGACAACCGTG
>CAYJPI010000054.1:5935-9769 GCA_964372005.1 uncultured Oscillospiraceae bacterium
AACCGTGTGTGTTGTATCGCCCGTTTCCTGCACATAGCTTTCATATACCGTTTGGCCTACCGCCGTATGCGGATCCATCAGGTATCCCTTTTCGTCATAAATACGGCGGATGGTTTTCAGTGTGGTATCTTCATCGCACCAATTCGCATAGAATTTATCGGACACGAACGCGAATTCTTCCTTGGACAGCTCGTACTTACCTTCGCTTGCGAGGGCTTGCATGTGTTCAACAACGCGCGAAGCATTGCGGTTGGTGGATTCAAAAACGAGCCGTTCGAGGTTTGAGCTGATGAGAATATCTATCGAGCACGACATGCTGTTCATAAACGGGCGTTTGCTATCGTACACGCCGTTCTTGAAGAAGTCGGACAGGACATTGTTGCGGTTTGAAGCGACTATGAAGCGGTTCACCGGAAGACCCATGCGCATCGCGTAATAGCCTGCGAGTATATCGCCGAAGTTGCCCGTCGGGACAGCGAAGTTTATCTTCGTGCCGGCGGTTATAGTGCCTGCCTTGCAAGCATCCGCATAGGCCGAGAAGTAGTAAACCACCTGCGGTAGTAGCCGGCCGAAGTTTATTGAGTTAGCCGACGACAGGCGGTAGCCTTTCACGGCGAGTGCGTCTTTCATGTTTGCATCGGCGAAAATACGTTTCACAGCGGACTGTGCGTCATCAAAGTTGCCTTTCAGTGCGCACACCGAAACGTTTTCACCTTCCTGCGTTATCATTTGCAGTTCTTGGGCGCGGCTCACACCGCCGTGGGGGTAGAATACCTGAATCTTTGTTCCCTCCACATCAGCGAAGCCTTCGAGAGCGGCCTTGCCGGTATCGCCGGATGTAGCGACGAGTATGTATACGTTCTCCTTCACGCCCTCGCGTTTTCTGCTATCCGAGAGCAGGTGCGGCAGCATCTGGAGCGCCATGTCCTTGAACGCGAGCGTTGGGCCGTGGAACAGCTCCAACACGCTTTCTGCGTCCGAAAGCTTGACGAGCGGCACGATTTCATCGGTGTCGTACTTTTCGCCATAGGCTTTCGCGATAAGCGATTGTAGCACGCTTTCCTCGGTATCGAGGTATGGCTTCATGATTTCGAGTGCCATGCGTTTATAGTCGCCTGCAAACGATAGCACTTCGTTCAACTTGATTTGTGGGAATGATTCCGGTACGTAAAGTCCTCCAAGCGGGCAAATCCCGCGCACGATGGCCGCTGCCGGCGAAACGCTTTCGCCGCCTCTACTGCTTTGGTAGCGCATATGCTTTCCTTTCTACATTACATTACAGGGTTACGTTTAGGGGCTAACGGGGCTACGTTTAGGGGCTTTGCCCCTAAGACCCCACGGGTTACGCTAGGGGGCTTTGCCCCTAAGACCCCACGGGTTACGCTAGGGGCTTTGCCCCTAAGACCCCACGGGTTACGTTAGGGGCTTTGCCCCTAAGACCCCACGGGTTACGTTAGGGGCTTTGCCCCTAAGACCCCACAAGGGAATTTCATCCCCTTGACCCCTTTTCAAGGCCGCTTCACGACCTTGGGTATTTTATGTTTTACTTCTCCCGACTTAGCTAATCATTTTTGCGCCACTGATTTGAGCGCAAAAATGGGTACGGTGAGCGAGCTAGCTAAAGATGCTTATAAACAAAAAGCGTGCACACCGATGGTGTTGCCTTTTGGTTGCGCCTTGAAACTCAATTCATTAGAACTCGAGCCTCGAGGCGTTTCCCAAACTTAGGCAAACCGGAGCGGTATGCACATTTTTTCTCTTTTCATCGAGCACAAAAAGCACTCGCGACGGCACTCGCCTTAAAGCAATATGCTCTAAACGACAAATTCCTTGAGGTAGGCGGGGATGCTGTCGGGATTACCGCTTATGCTGATAATCACTTTAACATCACACTTTTCCGAGAAGGTCTTGAGATGGTCAAACAGTCCCTCAAGTGTTTCGAGGTCGTGATGTACGATCTTCAAGAACCCATCGATGAACAGATATTCCAGATCGAAGTCCTGCGCCGCGATTCCACACAAGAAGCCATAGAACATCTTAGGTCCGTCGATCTCAAACTCCGAAGCGTCAACAAAACGGATTTCGTGCTTGAGGTCGAACATGTACTGGTTATCATCGTCGATAAATACGATACTGCCCTTGGATTCCTTGATTGCCTCATTGGCCATGCTGATGATTTGCTTGGTTTTACCTGCGCCTTTTTCTCCGAGTATTACACGTATCAAGGTAAGTCCCTCCTTTTTTTCTGTTGGTGAGATCACCGCTGTAATCATATTATACCTTCGTTTTGTGATATGAGCAAGTAGAAAAACAGTTTCTTTGTGAAATTCTCTGTTTTATTTGTGTAATTATTCAAAAATACCACTGTTTTACTCACTTATTTCGTGAAAAAATATTTTTCTTGACATTCGGAATTGTGCGGTGTATCATAAGTGTACTAACTAAGTTAACACACTTAGTAGAAAGGATACGCTATGTTTAAGATTGATAAGTATTCCAGAGTGCCATTGTACGAGCAAGTGGTCGACGAAGTAGAATCTCACATAAGGTTGGGAACATTTAAGGAAGAGGAAACTCTACCGTCGGTGCGATCGCTTGCTACAAGTTTGGGAGTGAACCCAAACACCTTGCAAAAGGCGTATGCAGAGCTTGAAAGAAGAGGGCTGTGCGTGAGTTCCCCGGGTAGTGGGCGTTTTGTTGCGAGGCATGCAAGAGAATTATTACTGGTGAAGGACAAGGAAAAGCTAAAAGATCTTTTTAAGATGGCTAAATCACTACATTCGGCCGGCATTCGCGAGGATGCGCTAATCGAATGCGTGAAGCAGGCATGTAAGGAGGGGGAACAAAATGATTGAGGTAAATGGAATCACAAAAACGTTTGGAACCCACAAGGCGCTTGACAATTTAAGTTGCACCATAGGCGACGGCATAATATGCGGGCTTGTAGGATCGAACGGAGCGGGAAAGTCAACGCTTCTTAGAATACTATCGGGCATATACCTGCCTGATACAGGTACGGCAAACTATGACGGGCAAAAGATATACAACAATCCGCCCATAAAGGATAGGATAGTATTCGTGTCGGACGATATTTTCTTTTTGCCGCAATCGAGCATCGAGCGCATGGCATCGTTCTACGCGGCGACATATCCGCGCTTTTCTAAAGAGAAGCTATTTAAGATGGTTGAATTGTTTGGGCTTAACCCTAAGGCGGCTCTCTCTACATTTTCGAAGGGTACGAGAAGGCAAGCCGCGACATTGCTTGCATTGTCAACGGGGGCTGATTTGCTTTTGCTTGACGAAACGTTTGACGGGCTCGACCCCGTAAAGCGCGAGCTGGTTAAAAAGGCAATATATGCTGAAATAGCGGATGGAAAAACTTCGGTTATACTTGCGAGCCATTCTTTGAGGGAGCTTGAGGACACCTGCGACCAACTGGCGCTACTGCATGATGGCGGTTTGGTGTTTGAAAGTGAGATAGGCAATCTCAAAACATCGCTCGTAAAGGTGCAAGTGGCATTTAAGAGTGAATATGATAAAACCGTGTTTGACGGGCTTGACATATTGTCTTATGACAGGCAAGGCTCGGTTGCAAATGCCATTTTGAGGGCGAACAAGGAAGAAGTGCAGGCAATCCTTTCAAAGAAGAATCCGCTGATACTTGAAACCTTACCGCTTTCGCTCGAAGAAGTATTTATACATGAGATGGAGGCGCTCGGCTACAGCTTCGATGCGTCGATCTTAGGAGGTGAAACAGCATGAAGAACCTAATAAGCAAGGATCTCTACATCGATTTTTTGAAGCGTTTACAGCTTGTTGCGCTCGTTATGTTGG
>CAYJPI010000055.1:0-9746 GCA_964372005.1 uncultured Oscillospiraceae bacterium
ACGGTACTACCTCTCTTTTTCTGTGCTTTTATGGTGCACGAAACACAACCCCCGCATTTGCGCGGTACGCTTGTCACATCATGGAAATCTTATATAGTGTGAAGAAATTTCGCCAAACGTTCCATTCCCTCTTGAATCTGCTCTTTATCCACGGTTGAGAAGTTGAGGCGAATGGTGTTGTTGCACTTTTCATTTGCATAGAAAGGACCGCCGGGCACATAGCCCACATTCGCTTCCTCGATGCATTTAGGCAATAGCTTAAAGGTATCCACGCTCTCATCGAGTGTAAGCCAAACGAACATGCCGCCCTTGGGATTTGTGCGCTTGCAGGATTTTGGGAACAGCTCATCGATGAGTTTAATCATTAGGTCGCGCTTTTCCTTGTAGCTTTCGATGATCTTCGCGATCTGCGCATCCAAATCCTCGGTTTGAAGATAGCGTGCAACCTGCATCTGCGCAAACTGATTTGTCTGCAAGTCGATACCGTTTTTGAACTGTTCAAAGCGATTCGTCATATCCTCGCTCGCAATGGTGAAGCCCACGCGAAGGCCTGCGAAGAGTATCTTTGAGAATGAGCCGAGGTAGATTACGCGCTCCTCAGTGTCCATCGATTTGATGGAGGGGAGTGGTTCACCGTCGAATAGTATATCGCCATACGGATCATCCTCTATGATCACAAGGTCATACTTATTCGCAATCTCAAGCAGTCCTTTTCTGCGCTCGAGCGACCACTGTTTCCCCGTGGGGTTAGAGAAATTCGGCACAACATAGATCATCTTGATGCCTTTATCGCTCTTTACCTTCTCCTCAAGCGCGGATATATCCATGCCGTCATCATCGGCTTCGATGTCAACATAGCGGCACATTAGCGGCGTAAAGGCGGACATTGCACCAAGATATGTCGGCTTTTCAACTACCACAGCATCGCCTTCATCGAGCATCATCATAGCTGATACGAATATGCCCTGCTGTGAACCGGTGGTAATCTGTATGTTCTTTTCGCTTGCGTTGATGTTCTTCTTCTTTACGAACTTGATAACCTCTGTTAGAATCTCGGCGGTGCCTTTAGTGGGGCCGTACTGTACGGTAGAAGTGCCTACCTCGGTGAGAAGCTCGTTCGAGATCTTAGTTATTGCATCCATAGGCATAAGCGTGGGCGACGGGAATCCTGCGGCGAAGGAAATGCATCCCTTCTTTGCCGCAATCATCTTACCCGCCTCACGAATGGCCGATGGTGTCATGTTATCCATTCTTTTAGCGTATTTATGCATAATGCCCTCCCTTAGAACTTGGATGCCATAAGGCAACCCATAGCGATGGAATTTATCTTAATTTCAGCCGTGTCGGAACGCGAGCCGAGTATGACGGGATGACTTGCGCCGAGCACTATGCCTGCCCACTTCGCCTTCATGAAGTGTAGCCACGACTTGCCTAGCACATTGCCCGTTTCGATGTTTGGGAATACGATGAGATCCACATCGCCCGAAACTTCACTCTTTATCCCTTTATGCTCTGCCGCATGCGAATCGAACGCCACATCGAACGCGATAGGCCCTTCGATTATGCACCTCGGAAGTTCTCCATTTTTAACAGCATCCACGAGCGCCTGCGCATCAACGGTGGAGGAAATTTTGGGGTCGACCATCTCGTTTGCCGTGATAGCGATTGCCTTGGGGTTAGAGTATCCCATCGCATCCATGGCGATGAGGGCGTTTTTCATGATTTGCTTTTTCTGTTCGGTGTTCGGTGCGGTGTTAATGCCGCTGTCCGTGCAGAAAATAAGCTTATGATATCCCGGCAATTCATACACCGCGATGAGACTTATAAGGCCATCGCCGCGCATGCCGGTTTCGCGGTTAAGTATCGCGCGCATGTATACGGACGTATTCACCATGCCCTTCATGAGCACCTGCGCATCCCCATTTTTTACGCAAGCGATGGCAGCAGCTGCCGCTTCTTCGGGCGAATTAGCATCGACGATGCTATAATCCGTGAGCCCTACCTTCTTCGCGAGTTCTTCTAATTTTTTTGCATCACCTGTCAAAATGGATTTAACAAGCCCCATATCGGTTGCCATTTTAACAGCGGATAATACTTCCTCGTCCTCCGCGGCCGCAACCGCGATGGTCTTGGTGGAGAGGCTTTTCACGCGCTCAATAAGCTCTGAAAAGTCGGCAATTATTTTATTCTCTAGCAATATTCCTTACCTTCTTCCTCGTTGTTGAGTACCCTCAATGCACCATAGGCGAGCGCTTCCATTTCCATTTCCCCTGCTACAACCTCGATAGGTGCCATGAAGCCCACGCGCTCTTTCACGCCATTAACCAACAGTGGCGAGTATGACACGCCGCCTGTGAGTATTATGCGATCTACATCGCCGTTAAACACCGCCGCATAGGATGCGATCTCCTTGCTAACCTGGTACACGAATGCATCCCAGATGAGCGTTGCTTCCTTATCGCCCGCTATAACGCGGTTTTCGATGTCGAGTAGATCCTTCGTGCCGAGATAGTCGTAGAAGCCGCCGAATGCGCTCACCTTGTCCACCATCTCTTTATGTGTGTATTTCCCACTATAGCAAAGCTGTATGAGCGCATATGCAGGTAAGCCGCCGCTTCTATCAGCCGCGAAAGGCCCATTTGTTCTTCCGCCGCTACCGTCAACCATCTTGCCCTTCTTGTGCGCCACGATGGAAATTCCCGAGCCGAGATGAGCCACAATGTAGTTTGACTCCTCGTACTTTTTACCTATCTTCTCGCTTACAACACGGCTTACCGCCTTGTGGTTGAGCGCATGCATCCAGCTTGCATATTCAAGGTCTTTAACGCCGGTGATTCTTGAGATATCTTCGAATTCGTCAACCGACACGGGATCGACCACGAAGGAGGGCTTGCCGATTTCATCCGCGATCGCCCTTGCAAGTATCGAGCCGAGGTTCGATGCATGTTCGCCATTGATGGCATTTTGCATATCTTCTATCATCAAATCATTGATGGGGTAAGTTCCGCTTTGAATCTGGCGCATAAGTCCGCCGCGTCCTACAACAACATCAAAAGAAGAAAGGGGATGTTCATCGCCAAGTGTATCCGTGATGAATTTTTTTCTATAATCTTTTTGTGCGATTACGGAGGAAAAAGCCTTTAGCTCTTCCCCCGTGTGCTTGATGTTTTTGCTTAAAATTTCCTCTTTATCCTGAAATACTGCTATCTTGGTGGAACTTCCACCCGGATTAATTACCAGTACCTTTGCCATCTTAACACCTCTTGTTACGCTTGAATGTAATTGTAACCTGCCTCGAATGCACGGTCGTTCAATTCTTGGAACTTCGATTTGCCCTTTTTCGAGAACATGCGCACCATCGCTTCCTTGCCCTGCTCCATCGTATGGTCGCCAAGGATTTTTACGATTGCGCCCGTCATTACGATGTTCGCGCCGCGAGCATTGCCGACCTCGGCCGTCATCGCATGGCAGGGAACAGTGATGATTTTCACATCGTCTCGCTTGCAAGCGCTTGCATCAACTACTTCGCTCACAACGATGATGCCGTCCTTCGCCACGATGGGAAGGAACATATCGAACGAGGGCTGGTTCATAGCAAGAAGCAAGTTCGGCTCTTCCTGCGAAGGGTTATAGATGGTTTCCTTACCATACTTAACGGTACAATTTGCCGTACCGCCGCGCATTGCCGAGCCGTAGGAGGGGCTCCATGTTACATTATCACCGTTTTCTACGGCAATGTCGGAAACGATAAGCCCCGAGGTGAGAACTCCTTGGCCGCCAAAGCCTGCAAATACTATCTCTTTCATTTGCTCTTCCTCTCCTTAAACACGCCCAAGGGATACTCGGGAATTATGCTCTGCTTAATGTGATCCATCGCTTGGATGGGTGTCATGCCCCAGTTGATCGGGCAGGGTGAAAGCGCTTCAACTACGCTGTAGCCCTCACCGTTCATCTGCGCTTCGATAGCGTTCTTTATATAACCCTTCAATTTGTTGATGTTCGCCGGGCTGTCCACGCTTCCGCGAGCGGAGAATGCAACGTCGAACTGCGATGCAACGAGTTCGGGGAACTTGAAGGGTAGGCCCGTAATCGAGCAATCACGGCCATTAACGGTCGTCGAGGTTTTCTGGCCATCCATGGTTGTATGGCTCATCTGGCCGCCCGTCATTCCGAAGTTAACATTGTTGATGGTGATGACGGTGATCTTCTCGTTGCGGTATGCCGCATTGATGCTCTCCGCCATGCCGATGCTGTACGCATCGCCGTCGCCTTGATACGTTAGCACTATGTTGTGCGGATTCACGCGCTTCATGCCCGTGGCAACCGCGCCCGCTCTACCGTGGGAACAGTGCAAACGATCCGCCGTGAGGCCGCCGCCTAAGTTAGACGAGCAACCTACGCCGATAGCGTAAATAACGTTTTCATTCTGGCCAAGCTCCATAAGGCACTCGCCGATAAGGCGAATGATGATGCCATGTCCGCAACCGGGGCAAAAGTTCATAGGCTTGTCGATGATATAGGGTACTTTTCTTTCAATCGCCATTTTAGTACACCTCCTTGATTTGGCCGTCAAGTATCTTCATATAATCCGCTTTGATGGCCTTTATCGCCGGCACACCATACACATAAGGAAGTGCATAGGCAGGCACGTTGTTTTCCATAGCTTTCTTGATTGCAAGAGCCACATCGTCGATAAGCTGGCCTGTCGCATTCGCTTCAACGGTGATGATGCCCTTTAGGTTCTTGTTGATATTTGCAAAGGCTTTATGCGGGAAAGGCCAAGCGGTTATCGGGCGAATAACGCCAACCTTATGCCCTTCTTCACGCAGTGCACGCACAGCACCGATGGTGCTTCGTCCGGGCAAGCCATAGCTTACGAATACATAGTCAGCATCCTCAATGCCTTCCTCTTCCCATCTTTGTTCGTTTTCCTTGATGGTTTCGTATTTCTTGATGAGGTCGACAGCCTCCGCGCGCGAGTCGCGATCGAATATGCCGATCTTCTTGTAGGTGTATTTGCCATCGAAGCCCCATGGATTGCGCTTGGGCTCGATTGCTTCGGGAAGCTCCACGGGCTCCATCATCTGGCCGAGAGCGCCCTCGGTCATAAGTACCGTCACCACGCGGTATTTTTCTGCTAGGTCATATGCAAGTGCCACGAAATCGACGGCTTCTTGTATGCTCGAGGGGCAGAGCACGATACAGCGATAGTCGCCGTGGCCGCCGCCGCGTGTTTCGCGAAGATAGTCGCACTGGGCGCTGAAGAGAGTGCCGAGGCCGTTACCGTAGCGAACTACGTTGATAACGACGGCGGACAAACCTTCATCCGACAAGGTGGACACGCCTTCCTGTTTCAAGCTGATGCCCGGGCCCGAGGATGCCGTGAGTGCGCGAACGCCACAGCTTGCCGCACCGATTATCATGTTGATTCCGGCGAGCTCGCTTTCGGCCTGCACGAATGCTCCACCAACTTCGGGGAGCCTATACGAAAGTGTTTCCATGATTTCGGAAGACGGGGTGATGGGATAGCCTGCATAAAAGCGCACGCCTGCGCGTACTGCCGCTTCTGCAATAGCGATATTACCTTTCATCATCTTAGCCATGATCTATTTGTCTCCTTTCACATGAAACACACCGTCGGGACATGTAACATAGCAAATGCCGCAAGCGATGCACTTTTCATCGTCTATTTTCACGGGGTGATAGCTTGCTGCATTCACCACTTCATCGAAGGACATTGCCTTTTTGGGGCAGTGGGCTGCGCACAGCCCACATTCCTTACATCTTTCTTTTCTAATATCAACTTTCATTTGCTTCTCCTTTTTTGTGATGCTTATTCCTCATCATGTATGGGCTCGTTCGAAAGATCCGCATCTGCGAGCTTTCTTACGCCCTTGTTCTTCGGATTGTTCCACGAAATCGCAAGGCCGAAGAATGTCATGAGGAGCGATACGAGCGGAACGGTGAAGCAAAGAACCGCGTACATCCAATATTCCGAGGGCTGAATGCCGAGAGCGCCTGCCGCATATGCACCGAAGGTCGTCCAAACCATGAGCGGTGCCATGATGTGTCCACCGTCGGATACCCAGCGTGCGAGTATCGCTCTGTCGATGCCGACACGGTCGAATTCCTTCTTGTAGATGGTGCCTGTGAGTATGAGCGAGAGGTAGGTGTCACCAAGGGAGGCAGTTGCAAGAAGTGCTGTGCCCATTACTGCAGCTGCCAGCCCGAATACCGACTTAACGCGCTTCATGATAGCGGTAACGAGTACCTTCAAGTATCCGCAATGATCGAGCACGCCGCCGATGGAGATACCGAGGAGTGCAACCGACTGTGTCCAAAGCATGCTCTGCAAGCCACCGCGGTTGAGAATGGTGTTAACGAAAGCAGATTCGGTTTCAATTTTGAAGCCGCTGTTGATGGTTTCGATTGCCACTGCTGCATTTGCGCCCTGCAACAAAATAGCAAGTATGATCGAGTAAGCGGTGGTAATAACCATAGCGGGGAGTGCCGGGAATTTTTTAAGGTTAAACACTATGAGGAGGATAAGCGGAGTGATAACCAAGGGGTTCATATTAAAGTTAGCTGCCAAGACGGAACGAGTTGCTTCGATTTCAGCCATGTTTGCAGTGGAATCTGCATACTGTAGGCCGATTACGGTATAAACGATGAGAGTGATGATATACGCAGGAATCATCGTTTGGAAGAGAGCCTTAATTGTCTTATAAAGGTTTGCGCCGGAGGAAATTGCCGCGAGGTTCGGCGTGTCCGATACGGTGGACATCTTGTCACCGAAGCATGCGCCCGATACTACCATACCGGCGATGACGGGGAGGGGAATGCCCATGCCCTGTCCGATGCCGACAAGCGCAATACCGATTGTACCGATCGTACCCCATGAAGTACCCGTGCAGTACGCGGTGATGGATGCGAGGATAAGACCAACGGGGAGGAAGATGCCCGGCGTGATAATCGCAGTGCCGTAGTAGATGATCGCAGGAACAGTTCCTGCTACCATCCAGCTTGCTACGAGTGCGCCGATTGCGAAGAAGAACAACAATCCGAAGATGGAGTTCTTAACGCTTATGCCGATGAACTTCAATAGGTCATCGAACTTATAGCCAAGGCCAAGTGAAACCGTACATACCAAGCATAGGCCGATCATGAGTGCGGAGTGAATGGAAATAGCGCCCTTAAGTATCATAAGGCCGACGAGTAAGGGAATAAAAATACATAAAAGTGCGAGTGCGGCTCTGCCTACCGAAGGAGTCTTAAAGGTGCGTTCTTCTTTTTTTGTGACTTCTGTGTTTTTGCTCATAACAATTCTCCTATCATTTGTTCATGTGTTTTTCGCTTTTGCTGTTCACCTATCAAGAGGGTTTTTCTGTGAGAAACAGCTACATGTGATTTGCCGACAGGTTTTGCGAGAGGAATCGATGTTAATAACACCTGCAGAATGTTTGGAACACCGTTCCATTTATTTTTATCACATTAAGTCCACAATGTCAATACATTTTTGAGATGTGGCTTCTTTACAACAATAAAACACACAGAAACTATAGTTTCTGTGTGTTTTATTGTAGCAATACTGTCTAAAATATGTATGATTTACGATATTACCTATTCGCGCCAAACTCCATGCCGGCCAGTTTGGCAACTTCCCTTAACCTTGCAATTTTTTTATCGAAGTCACCGTCACGCATTCTTTGTGTCGGACCCGATATGCTCATGGCGGCAACAATCTTTCCATCTCTTCCAAAAATGGGGGCGCTGATACAGGTAAGTCCGATTTCTACCTCTTCATCATCGATTGCATAGCCGCGAATACGAACGTTTTCTATTTCTTCAAGCATCGCATCCATCGATGTGATACTTTTATGCGTGTAGCGGATGAGTCTTGCAGGGTCGAGCAATTGAAGATTGACATCCCCGTACGCAAGCAAGCATTTGCCTACTGATGAACCGACGCATGAGGTTGCCGAACCCTCAACGGGGTTCACCCTTAATCGCTGGTTTTGTCCCACCACCTGTTCAATGATTACGCTTAGAGGATTTGTGGGGTCGCTGTTATCGAGCACGGATACATTTATAACCTCGGAGAACTCCCTGTGCAGCATCTGCGAATACGGCTGGATAATCTTCCTGATCGATATCTTATCCTTCATTCCCATGCCGATACTATACATCTTCATACCAAGCCAGTACTTTTCATCCGCGCTGTCCTTTTGCACAAACCCACGCTCTTCAAGCGATTCTAAAGTGCGAAAAGCCGTTGTTTTGGGTAATCCGAGTGTTTTAGCTATATCGGATACTCCCATAAAATCGCCCTTTTCGCTCAATAATATTAATACATCCAGTGCTCTATCCACTGCTTGAATTTTCATAGAGCTACTCCTCCCAATTTCCAAGTACCTGCGATGGTGCATCGTGCACACTTTTAGGACTTTCTACATTATACTATATCATACTTTTTTCTCCTATGCGAACGTAAGAATAAATTTTTCATATTAATTTTGCATTATCTTCGCTTTGACTTCAAAATTATATATTTGCAAACGTCTCCCAATCATGTTATATTACAGTCACATTTTTGGAACATTGTTCCGAAGTTCTATGGGAGGTTATACATGGATAAGCTTACCACTACGCACTCGAAGGAATTTATACGCACACGGCGAAGAATCTGGGCCGTTCTCGCAATCGCATATGCGATTAACTTTTTCCATTCGTTATCGATGGGAATAATCAAAGAGCCTTTGATGGCCGATTTTGGGTTGCTTGAATCGCAGTTCGTATCGATTGCAAACACATATTCAATACTATACTTAATCATGCAAATCCCAACGGGAATTCTGGTAGACACTCTCGGTGCAAAGATCACATCTGGAATCGGAACGGCGCTTGCCGCAATCGGTGTTATTTTGTTTGCCACCACCGACCAAGTATGGATGCTATTCGTTTCCCGTTCCTTGGTTGGGCTTGGTACTTCCGTTATTTACGTGAGCATATTAAAGGTACAATCCACATGGTTTGAAAGCTCAAAATTCGGTACAATGACAGGGCTTGCATGCTTCATCGGTGCAATCGGCGGCACGTTTGCGCAAACTCCGCTTGCACTTGCGCTTGATCAATTCGGATGGCGCACATCCCTCCTCGCCATCGGTGCACTTTCTGTTTTCGTCACCATTGCGATATTTGCCATCGTTAAAAACCGCCCGTCTGATGCTAATTTTGATGAGCTCGACGGTGTAGAACTCACCAAAACGCCGACATTTAAGGAGCTTGTAACAGGGACGATCTCTGTGTTCAAAAATCCGCTCACATGGCCGCCATTCCTCTCGTATGCGGCTTTCTACGGCTCGTACATCGTTTTGATGGGTTTCTGGGGCACTGAATACATCGCAAACATCTACTCCATTTCAACGGCAAGCGCGGCCGGTTTAACGGCGGTTGGCGTTATCGGCAGTGCTTTTGGTGCGATAGTAATCGGCAATTACTCAGACAAGTCGATGTCTCGCAGAAAGCCGGCTTTGTACAGTGGCATACTGTATTCGCTCGCATGGGCGGTGTTCATTTTCATGGCGGACTATCTACCTTTGAGCGTGATGGGCATACTCATGTTTGCACTCGGCTTCCTAAGCTACGGCTATGTCGTTGCATGGCCTGCCGTTAAGGAAGTGAACGACCCGAAATATGTAGGCGTATCGTCGGCGGTTGCCAATGTTGGCGGCTTCGCCGGGAGTATA
>CAYJPI010000056.1:0-9720 GCA_964372005.1 uncultured Oscillospiraceae bacterium
CATCTTGGTGCCATTACTGGTGGTGAGAAGCGCACAGGTGAGTGCAAACGCCGGCCTTTGTTCCTTGCGGCGGATGAGATCCGCGCCCGAAAGTATATTGCTCCACTGATCATCTCCGCCCATTTGCAATACGCAGTTATGCGAGCGGTTCATGTGAAGGAAATCGTAGCTTTGAAGTAGCATGTAGCCCATTTCAAAGTAGGTTAACCCTTGCTCCATGCGGTTTTTGTAGCAATCCGCCGCGAGCATACGGTTTACAGAGAATAGCGAACCGATGTCACGCTGGAACTCTAGGAAGTTAAGCGGCAACAGCCAGTCTGCATTGTTGAGCATTATGGCCTTGCCTTCGCTAAAATCGAGTATGCGGCTCATCTGCGCTTTGAAGCAGCTTGCATTGTATTGGAGTTGCTCCTGAGTCATCATCTTGCGCATGTCGGTTTTTCCCGAAGGATCGCCAACCATCGCCGTTCCTGCACCGAGGAGTGCAATCGGTCTATGCCCTGCACGCTGCATGTGAGCCATGCTCATAAGTGCAACATAGTGGCCGATATGAAGGCTGTCGGCTGTGGGGTCAAAGCCTATATAAAATGTAACCGATTCACTGCCGAGGAGCTTGTAAAGTTCCTCTTCGTGGGATACCTGCTTGATAAATCCGCGCTCGCGGAGTACATCCATCGCGTTTTTCATATTTTCCTCCTTATGTACGGCTAAAAAGACCGCATGTTTCCATACTCTACTAAGAATACCAGATTTAAAGCTGTAAGGCAATGCGTTTTCGCATATAAAAGGGCAAACCCCGTCAAAATTCATGGGTTTGCCACAATATCGCTGTATTATACGAGCATGTACATGCCGCATATGTTTTTTATGCAGGACAGGTGAAGCCAAACTCCTCGGCTACTTCATCGAAAATCTTTGCTGCCTCAAAGAGCACATCCGCACATTTTTTCTCAGGGGTGCTGTACTTTGACTTTAGAGGGATGCAATCAATGCTACCCATTCTTTCTTCGCATCGCTTAAGAAATGCTATGGATATCGGCCTGATATTACTATCATGAGCACAAGTTTCCACAAACATGTTTGAAAATGCCATGAGCGAGCCCGTGAGTGCGCCGCAAACGCTACCTATGGCCATGCCGCCCCCAAAAGATGCCGCAAGCTTCAATGCGCTTTCGTCAAGCCCAAGTTTATATACCTCGTTCGCACCGCGCAACATGCGCTCCGCGCAGTTCCAATCGCCTTGTGTAATAAAACCCTGCTCAAGATAATCGTATAATTTCATCGTTAAATCCTTTCTACACAACGCACAAGTAGCGTTATTTCTTTTCGGGAATTACTTCGAGCCAGTACCCGTCGGGATCGGCGATAAAGTAGATGCCCATGTCGGGGTTTTCATAGCATATGCAGCCCATTTCCTTGTGCTTTTTGTATGCCGCATCGTACTCATCCGTAACAAAAGCGAGATGGAATTCGCATTCGCCGAGATTGTAGCTGTCCGGATGATCGCGAATCCATGTAAGCTCAAGGAGGAAGTCCGTCGTATCATTGCCGACATACACGATGATAAATGCCCCATTAGGCTCTTCGATGCGGCGCTTTTCGGTAAGTCCGAGTGCTTCCTCATAGAACTTCAAGGATGCAGTTAATTTTGAATTTCATAATTTCATTCTCCTTCGTGTTTTGATTACACTATTTTATTTACCCACAGTTACTCGGAACGAATCGCGGCGAGGGCACTCAAACGCATAGCTTTAATCGCAGGGTACATACCGCTTAAAAGTGCAACGATTATAGAAAACACAACGCCTAAGAGTGCGAGCCAAATCGGTATAACGCTGTGCATCGTCCCCATGCCTCCCATTCCTCCCATATCGCCGGACATGAACACGAATGTGTTTAGCACGTAACTAAGGCCATAGCTTAGCCCAAGCCCCAGCGCGCCGCCAAAAAAACCTATATATGCGGCTTCGGCCAGGAACATCGATGAGATATTCCCCATCTTACAACCGAGCACCTTAATTATACCTATCTCCTTCGTGCGCTCGTATATGCTCATCATCATTGTGTTCATGATGCCGATGGCCGCAACGAGGAGGGCAACGCCACCTATCGCACCAAGCAAAGACTGCGTTTGGCGCGCGCTTTGCTGTTCCATCTCGAGTGCATCCTGCAAGCTGAATACGCCATAGCCCATATCCTCAATTTGCTCCTGCACTGCGAGCACATCGTCCGAATCTTCCACTCGAACGAGCACCGTGTCATACTCGCCCGCTTCGAAGTACATGAAATCCTTGTTATCGCGTGCAAGTTTCTCAAGCGTTTCCATGTTCATGAGCGTATAGTATGAATTGTTGTTTCCCTCGCCGGTTTGAATCCCTACAGGATCGACACGGTATATCTTGCCTTTTTCGGGCACTTCCATGCCCTCTTCATAGTACATGTTTCCATCATCGTAAACATTGTTGTAATCGAATGTAAGCTCGATGCGTGAATCCATGGTAATCTTGCTCTCGCCCGTCATCATGTCGAAGGCTTGGTTTCCCGTGCGAGGATTGTAGAAACTTTCAAACACATAGCTTCCGAAAGTAAGCTCTACGCGGCTACCTCCCACATTCGCGGGATAAGACGATCCTTCGGTAAGGTCAAAGCCGAAATCGGCGGCCACCTCGGGATCAACGCCTAAAATCTGCACATCCGATACGTATTGTCCGCTTGTGAGCATACCATAGGTTTGCACCTGCGGCATTACGGCGCGAACGCCCTCGATCTGCCTAAAGGTTTGCACGGCTCGTTCGTCAAGCACCATCTCGGACGACATGCCGGTTTCCTGATTATAGTTCCACGAGCTTACATCGATGGTGGTAAGGCTTCCCCAGCTTTCAAACATCGCCTGCGTAGCCGACTGCATTCCTATGCCCAACGACACCATAACCACGATCGATGTTGTGCCTATTACCATGCCGAGTACCGTCAAAAATGCACGCAGTTTGCGCCGCCATAGGTTCATGAACGCGATGCGCAGTATGTCGATACCTTTCATAAGCCTTAAATCTCCTCAAGCTCACGCCTGCGGCGCGCGGCACGTACCTTGTTAAGCACCACTATTAGCACCACCAAAGCTACAACTCCTACTATAACATATCCCCACCATGGGAATCCACCGCCCATGTCGCCTTCGCCCATCGCATCCATATATGGGTCGTAGTATTCATCCTCGGGGTATACGATGTCCATGCCGTCGCCCATCATATCGCCGCCATACATATCCTCCATAACTGATAGAGTGAAGGGCTTGCGCACCTCCGTCACAGCGCCATAGGAATCCTCATAGGTGATGAGTATATTCCCTTCAATTTCGCCGGGGACGGAAGGAATAATCGTGAAATCTGCTCTCATGGTATTACCTGCCGATACATTGCCGCCGAAATAGCTTTCCTCCATGCGAAGGCCTTCGCCCTCAACATCGACCATGCAATTATATATGGAGGACTTGCCCATGTTGTAAAGTGCGAAATACACACCCACGGACTGCTCGGGCATTACCATCGTTTCGTATATGGAAGGTTCATCCACGCGGATGCGCATGCGCTGTGAAATAACTATTGAAAGATTCTCCGTTGCGGAATATGCCTTCTTGGTTTCGCCGCCCTCGTAGTTGAAGGTAGCAACGATGGTATGTGCCTTCGCCGCGATATCCGGCGAGGTTTGAAGATCGAGCGTGAGGTCAACGCTGTCGCCCGCGCCGATGGTATCTACGTAAATCGAGCTTGAGCCGCCCTGCACGGGCAAAATGAGCCCTTCCAAGTTTTCAAGCGTGATTTGAATATTGTCGATGCGCTCATCCGCCGAGGTGTTTCTCAAAGTAAATGCAAGGGTGAAGGGTTCGGCCGCATAGATCTTACCATCGTCAGCCGTTTCATCCTGCGCAACCATGCCCTCGGCCGTGCCATCGTCAGTTGTTACGGCAAGTGGGCTTGCCGAATAGCTCTCAACGATAAGCTTAGGTGTGGAAGTGATGAGGTTGCCATCCTCATCGACAAGGCCGTCCTCATCGTCCTCTGCGCCCTCTATTACGCTTATGAACACGCTCAATGTAGCGGTTTCATACTTTAATTTTGCAGCATTATAATATGTTGCACTGAAATCTACTTGTTTTACGCCGCTCGTTGTGTCGGGGGAGAGAAGCATATCGTACACCACTTCGTGCTTTGCACCCGGTGCCATGTTTGGAAGGTGGCGCGTGTAGTCCATCTCCTCTATCACGAAGGGGAATTTCGTTTCATCCGCGGAAAGCACGGGCGCGATGGTTATCCCAGACAGGCTTCCCTGCTGATCCCATACGTTAACATTGCGGTTGATGAGCGGAAGCACAATGCGCACCCTCTCGCCTGCATTGCCCGTTGGAGCGGCGACGGGGTGGCCGTACACGTCCACAGCATCGAGCGCGAGCGCACTTTCAAGCGTGGTGTTTGGGTCGACGGGTTCTTCCTCTTCGAGGTCTTCTTCGGTTTCTTCTTCTGTTTCGGTGGTTAGGCGAACGTCAAAAGTTGCGGGGACGGGGTTCGAAATACCTTCGAAGTAAATGTACAATGTGGCGCGATCCTCATCGTCTCCAAGAGCGGTGTTGAACGTTAGGTCAACGAAGATATTTGAGCTGCTTCCCTGCGTTACGGTCGGAGAGTCATCCACTAAAGAGGCGCCTGACACAAGCCCACCGGTTCTCACAATAACCTGTGAAACCGTTGCAACCGCAGGCGGATCGACCGGTGGGTCAGAATGTGAATAGGATAACTCTATTGCAATTCTTGCGTTTCCTCCTGATTCGTATACAGTTGCATTCCCTACACTTTGCTCGTCAATCTTTGTAACTTTAATGTCGCCGGAAGCCGCAAAAACCATCGGCACAACCGCCATCACAAGCCCCAACAACATAATCGCCGCCAAAACCAGTGCGACTATCCTTGCCCCTTTTTTCCCTCTCATCATCTAAACCATCCCTTCAAATATAAAATATAAAGTCTAACCTAGTAATGGTATTTCATTCCCTATCAAAGGGGGCTCGTATCCGTTTGCGTATATCGGGTTTGGGTTATGTTCTATGTTCACTATTCGCCCATCGAGTATGTGTATGGATTTATCCGTAAATGCGGCCATGTTAGGATCATGCGTAACCATGATAAGCGTTTTTTTGCGCTCACGTACTATTTCGCAAATCATCTTCATCACCTCGTCGGATGTGGATGAGTCGAGATTACCCGTCGGCTCGTCCGCAAACACGATTGCAGGATCGCTTACGAGTGCTCGCGCTATACCCACGCGCTGTTGCTGGCCACCGCTCATCTGCATCGGTTTGTGGTACATATGCGTTTTCAGCCCAACCGCCGCGAGCATGTCCTTCGCAATTTTATTGCGCTTCCTCGCAGGCACTCCGCGAAACACCATCGGGAATGCTACGTTTTCAAGTGCAGTATAGTAGGGCATTAAATTAAACGATTGAAATATAAAGCCCACATGCTTTTGCCTAAACAATATCAGTTCGCTTTGCGTCATCTTGTCTACGCGCTGCTTGGCTATCACTATCTCACCCGAAGTTGGTGCTTCAAGCCCTGCAAGCACATTCAAAAGCGTAGATTTACCCGAGCCGGATCTACCTACAATACAGCAAACTTCACCTTCGCCAAGGCCGAAGCTCGCGCCACGAAGCGCATGTATTTCCACCGATCCTACGCGATACACCTTCTTTACATCGCGCACTTCGATGAGATTTCGCTTGGTATCGCTCATCTTTCCTCCAAACTCTTCCCAACATTTCAATAATCCATCAAAATATCCATACAAAAGTGGATAATATCAATGGTATTTGCACACATCATATTTTGCACAAGAGTTACTCATCCTTTATTATAGAAAACAAGTATAAAATATGCAAATGAATTTTCTGTGTCGGTGGTGGAGGTCAACCATCACGGGGCGTGCATTGTAGGCTACGGTCTTGATCGTACCCTACAAACATGTAGATAGTGTATGAAACAAAAATTTCCTCGGTTTTTTCGCCAAAAAAATAACAATTAGTCTTGACTTTTTCTTACTATATAGATATTATTCTATATAGATAAATGCTTATCAATGCCCGTGTACGGAGAATTAAACATCTTAAGGAGAAAAACGCATGATTAACATCAAGATCGATGGTCGCGACATTCAGGTTGAGGACGGTTCCACGGTTCTCGAAGCTGCACATTCCGCGAAGATCCGCATCCCCACTTTGTGTAACCTAAAGGACATCAACAACATCGGCGCATGTCGTATGTGCCTCGTTGAGGATGCCAAAACCGGCAAATTGCAGGCTTCCTGTGTGCTTCCTGCATCGGAAGGCCTCGAAATCAAGACCAAGAGCCCCAAGGTTCTCGATGCGCGCCGCGCTGTTCTTGAGCTTATCCTTTCCGACCATGACCGTGCATGTCTTACATGTAAGCGCAGCCAGAACTGCGAATTGCAGCTTCTATCGCGCGAGCTCGATGTTACAGAGATCGCATTTGAGGGCGAGCGTTCCGAAAAGAAGCCCGATGATTGGTCTCCCTCCATCGTGCGTGACAACAACAAATGTATTCTCTGCCGTCGCTGTGTAGCGGCTTGCGAGCACACCCAGGGCGTTTCCGCTATCGGTATGCAAAACCGCGGCTTCAAAACACAGATCGGTTCCTTCTTTGAAAAGAGCCTCAACGATGTTTCCTGCATCAACTGCGGACAGTGCTTGGCGGCTTGCCCCACAGGCGCTCTCGTAGAGAAGGATGCAACCAAGGTTGTTTGGGATGCTCTTGCTGATGAGAAGAAGTTTGTTGTATTCCAGCCCGCTCCTGCCGTTCGCGTAGGTATCGGCGAAGAGTTCGGCATGCCCATCGGCACACGTGCAACAGGCAAGCTCGTTAGCGCTATGCGTCAACTCGGCGCTGATCGCGTGTTCGACGTTGACTTCGCGGCCGACCTCACCATCATGGAAGAGGGCACAGAGCTTCTCGACCGTATCAACAACAAGGGCGTGCTCCCCATGATCACTTCCTGCAGCCCCGGCTGGGTTAAGTACTGCGAGCATTTCTACCCCGATTTCATCCCCAATCTTTCGAGCTGTAAGAGCCCGAACCAGATGCAGGGTGCTATGACAAAGACATATTTCGCAAAGGAAAACAACCTCGATCCCAAGGATATCTTCGTTGTTTCCGTTATGCCTTGCACAGCTAAGAAGTTCGAAATCATCCGCGATGAGTTCGGCCGCGAAGGCTACCGCGATGTTGATGCTAACCTCACAACCCGTGAGCTCGCAGCAATGATCAAGCGTGCAGGTATCGACTTTGCAAGCCTTCCCGATGAGGACTTCGATTCCATCCTCGGCGAATCCACCGGCGCGGCCGTAATCTTCGGCGTAACCGGCGGCGTTATGGAAGCAGCACTTCGTACCGTTGCAGACATCCTCACCGGCCAAGATCTTGAGTCCATCGAGTATGGCGCGGTTCGCGGCCTCGAGGGCATCAAGGAAGCAACAGTTAATGTTGCAGGCATGGATGTTAATGTTGCAATCGTACACGGCACAGCAAACGCAGGCAAGCTCCTCGATGCTATCCGCGCAGGCGAAAAGACCTACCACTTCATCGAAGTTATGGGTTGCCCCGGCGGTTGCGTAACGGGTGGCGGACAGCCCATCGTTGATGCACGTACACGCATGGATATCGATCCTCGTGCGGCTCGTGCAAGAGCTACCTACGATGAGGACGAGAGCAAGACAATCCGTAAGTCCCACAAGAACCCCGCTATCACCAAGATCTATGCGGACTTCCTCGGCAAGCCCGGCGGCCACAAGTCGCATGAGCTACTTCATACCAAGTATGTTGCAAGGGATCGTTTCTACAACAACGGTTCAAAAAAGGGATCCAAGGGATGTTTATCCCTTGGATCCCTTTTTTGAACCGCTTCACGGTTCAGGGGAAAATAAAAAAATGCCACCCATTTTTACGCCATTGACTTTAGCGTAAAAATGGGTGGCATTTTGCCGTCAACTATACTGTTGACGGCAAGTAATAGGTAATAGTGAAGAGTGAAAAAGTAATGAAAATTCTCCTTGCGGAGAAATAATATTATAGCTTTGCATGTGAGTGTTCTTTCATAATCTCCCACTCGGCCGTGAAACGGTCGAGAAAATGGGGTCAAGGGGATGAAATCCCCTTGCAGGGTTCTTAGGGACAGCGTCCCTAAGCGTACCCCTAAGCGTACCCCTCGCATCCTGTCCCTACTTCACGCTGCCTGCATTAACGATAGCAGCCTTCACGAAGCCCTTGAAGATGGGATGGGCTTTGTTGGGGCGGCTCTTAAACTCGGGATGAAACTGCACGGCGACGAAAAAGTCGTTCGAGCTAAGCTCAATGGTTTCAACCAGCAAATCATCGGGGGATGTTCCGCTTATCGTAAGGCCATTCTTGGTGAAGATATCACGATATTCGTTGTTAACTTCATATCTGTGCCTGTGGCGCTCGTGGATTAGCTCGGCATCATATAGCTTTTCAAGCTTCGTTCCGGCGGTTATCTTGCACGGATAGGCGCCAAGGCGCATGGTTCCGCCCTTGTTGACGATTCCACGCTGCTCCTCCATGATGTCTATTACCTTGTGCCTTGCCTTATCATCAAACTCGGAAGATGTAGCATTTTCAAGCGAGCATACATTTCTCGCATACTCGATTATCGCAATTTGCATACCTAAGCAAATGCCAAAGAAGGGGATATTGTTTTCTCTTGCGTATTTGCACGCCTCGATTTTACCTTCTATGCCGCGATCGCCGAATCCGCCGGGGATAAGTATGCCGTTCATTTCCTTGAGTATGGTGTGTGCCGTGTTTGCATCCACAAGCTCGCTGTCAACCCATTTGATCTGCACGCTTACTCCATGGTGTATCCCTGCATGATTGAGAGACTCGATTATGGATAGGTACGCATCTTTGAGCGTTACATATTTGCCCACGATGGCGATTTTAACCGTCTCCTCGATATCCTTCATCTTTTGTATCATATCCTCCCAGTCGGACATATCCGCTACGCCCGGCTTGAGGTCGAGCTCACGGCACGCCACTTCATCGAGGCCGTTTTCTTTCAGCATTAGCGGCGCTTCGTATATGTGTGAGAGAGTTAGGTTCTCTATTACACAATCGCGCTTTACATTGCAAAACAGCGCGATCTTATCCTTGATTCCATCGTCAAGGGGCTCATCCGCGCGTGCGATAATTATATTGGGCGATATGCCAAGGCCGCGCAAGTCCTTAACGGAATGCTGAGCAGGCTTTGATTTATGCTCGTTAGATCCCTTCAAGTAAGGGATGAGCGTTACATGAATGAATAGGCAATTTTTCAAGCCCACTTCGAGCGAAATCTGACGAATGGCCTCAAGGAAAGGCTGGCTTTCGATATCTCCTGTAGTTCCGCCGATTTCGGTTATTAAAACATCAGCTCCGGTTTTCTCGGCGCTCTTATAGATAAAGTCCTTTATTTCATTGGTAACATGTGGGATAACCTGCACGGTCTGCCCAAGGTAACCGCCGCTTCTTTCGCGGTTGAGAACATTGTAATATACCTTTCCGGATGTGAGGTTCGAAAATTTGTGCAAACTTTCGTCGATAAAACGCTCGTAGTGCCCAAGATCGAGGTCGGTTTCCGCTCCGTCATCCGTTACAAACACTT
>CAYJPI010000057.1:0-9605 GCA_964372005.1 uncultured Oscillospiraceae bacterium
CGTTGAACTTCGGGTTGCCCCTCACTCTTCACAGGGTTTGCAGCCGAATGTCGGTTGGATTTCGAAACATGTTGTCCCTGTGTCTCATCACGGCGTTTCTCCAATGTGCCATGTTTTTTCGGTGCGATTGAATCCACCTCGCTACCTTGAACATGTACGGTATGCGGAAAGTCTACATTTTGCGCCGCACTATCGATATAATCATTAGGAACATAAACCGTCTGCTCACCGTGTTCGGCGATACGCTCCGAGTTAAGCACATCCTTCTCGTGTTCCGCTTTATCGCGACTGCCTAAAATCATAGTAGGCGGCATATTTTCGCCGCCACTAACAGAAATCTTGCGCCGCACCGATACAGGATCATTCTTGTACGCGGCATTCGCCATTCCTGCTTTTTTGAGGATTGCAAAAGCACGGTCGATTTGCATCTTCTGCAAAGTGATATTGTTAATTCCTTCTACAGCTGTTGTATGCTGTAGCTCACGGCGTATAATATCAGCGGAAGTATTCGGCTTTAAGGCTTGCGCACCGGTTTCGCCCTTGGCACTTTCCGGTGTTCCTTGTTGCATGGTTGCATGCGTCAGCTGCGCACCGCGAATCATAGGCGAACTTACCTCGATAGATGCCTTGTCCGCCAATTGCTGAACATGGTTAGTAGAAGTTTCTATATTTTGTCGGGAACCTACATCCTCTATGATATTGGATGCATCTCGTTCGGGCATAGGCATAGTGGCCTGCTGCGCTTGCGACGGCGAAGCAATAACCGAAGTTTTTATGTCCGATTGCTTGCTCCGATGTTTCGCGCTTGCTTCCGCTTGCATGGATTCTCCGTCGCCTTTAACATGCTCGAGATGCGCCTTGCCATCCATGGCGGATAGGGCATCGACATCGTCATGCAACTTGCCCGGAATCAGCGCATCGGCATGTGCATATATATGCTCATCACTATGTGCGCCGTTGTTTGTAAGGGAGTCATCGTCCGCGATTAAAAATCCCCTTTTCATCAAAGTGTTAATATTGCGTTGGCCCTGTTGTGCACCGCGCATGTCAGTAGCCTTGCGCTTGCGTGTGCCAACGGTTTTTTCGGAATCAGCCTTAGTCATTTGGCTTGCGGCTTTACTATCAGTGTCTATAACGTGAGAAATCCCTACGCCCTTTGTTGATTGTTGCTTAGAGGCGGCAGGTATTATCTTATGCGCTTTATCTATTTGTTCGGAAACAATACTACTTACTTGCGCTCGTATTTCAGGGGATAAGCTTGTTACGTCCGCTTCTTCGCGCAATACCTGTTCCGCCTTAGCATGCAATAATTGCGCCCCGAACGCTTGCCTTACGAGCGGTGCTCGGGTAGAAGCCGTTAGCCCGGCCTCTTGATTGCTTCTTAGCACCTTTGAAAAAACCAAATCCTTCGCGTTTTCCACCTCGAGGGGTTTTAGGTTTCCGGCTTCGAATGAAGTGGTTGATGTAATCGGCTTATGTGCCCACCTTCCATCCCCGTCCCTGAAGATGGTTTGGGAATCTAATTCGCCCCTGTTAAAGTAATATGTATGCGATACTTGAGGCTTGAACTGTATTATCCGCTCAAGTCGGAGTTTTTCCCTTATCAGGGTTTCGACAATGCGCTCGGTTTTCGCTTCCTTTTCCTTCCGGGCTCGCACATTGTCCTCTTTTGTAGGTTTCTTTGGGGTTTCCTTGGGGAGGGTGAGCGTTAAAGATAAGTCTATCGGTACACTCGATGGGCCTTGCACCACCTCATCCTCCTCTTTATGTATCATGGAGAAGCGTGCATAGCCGCCATCTCGCACAGAGCTTCTATCTAAAATTCGCTCAACGAAACGGAGCGCACCGAAAGATGCAGGTAGAAATGCATCCTTGTGCGCCAGCACTGACATATCCGATTTTACGATGGAGATGTTCTGCTTCACCTTCTATTCTCCTAAATGCATCCGTTATGTATCATTTCGATACGTGTAACCGCCAGCTCCGGTTGCATACTATTCAAGCTGGGGCCAATATATTTAACGATGAGCGCGTCCATAATCATCCAATTTCGTTTGACGGCTCCCGTATGGTCTTTCAACAAAACTACGCCGTTTAGCGGAAGGCGCATTCCGATGTTTAAATTGTGAATCCATGCGGCCAGCAAATCAATTTGCGTTACAGTGCCCTGTTCCAAAACGAGCCTTTGAGGGACGATATTTTTGAAAAAATGGCGCGGATACGGCACCCCGCCCTCGGACTGTGTTTCATATTCAAATTCCATCGCCAAACCCGTCACCGAGGTAAAGCACCCCGATAGGCCGATAAGCGGCGCAAAAAACTGCACCTCAAAGAAGGTATTGGGGACTAAACCCTTTTCGCTCGTGTCCATCCTATTACCTCCTAACTTTCATTACCCGGTGGAGTATGCACCGTTCTTGTAAAACCGGAAATTGCGAACTGCAATGTCTCCGTGAGTAACGAGCTTTCCATGCTTTGCATTGGAGAAAGCTGATATCCTGTAGGGATTGCGTCCTTTAGCGTCCACGTTATGGCGCGGTTTCCCTTTCCGTCGAGCGCAACAACGTCGATGGTACGCCTAAGCTCTTTCCCGGTCGGCCCTGCTTCGCTTGATGGCATGGCGGCGAGTATCCACTCGAAAAACTCGTTATCGCCGATTACGCCCTTTTTAAGAGATACATTCTCATACGATGTCAGCGACGGGATCTTCGTCATTACGCCCCGCTTATCCGACCCGTGGCGCACCTCTATCATGCGTGTTTCTGCCTGAATTCCCGAAAAATGCCCGAAAGATGCTTTCACGGGCGAGCCATCGCCCTTCACTTCTATAATAAAGCGGAAGGCAAGAAACGGATGGGAATATTTAATCATACTTGACATCCACTTCCCCCTTTCTACTTGAGTTCAAACGATCCTTTTTGTGTTCCGCTCAGCGTTTTGTTTATGGCCGATATTTCTTCACACCAGCGCTTTCTTTCTCGATGGTCGAGCTCCAAAAGTTCTTTTTGAGACCAGTGCAGATAATAACCTAAAAACGCCATTTCTTCATAGAGCCGTCCCTGCGGATATAAGGCCAACTCTAACCCAATAAAAAATCCAGTGGCACCTCAAATTCCTTGGTGCAATGTGGGCATTGCGTTTTATATGCCGGCATATCGGTCATATTTATGCGCTGGTATAAATCCTGCAAGTAAGCAAGATCCATCGTGAACAGCCCTTCGATCACGCGCGTGTTGATGTTTGATAGCGAACCAAGCTTGGTTATAACTCGCGCAAGCAACACTATCGATAGATATGACGGATTCTGCTGTACTTTTGGGTCGCGCATGGGAAGGATTTCGTCGGCCGCGGTTGCAAGCCTAATAATTCCTTTTTTGTGCAAATCTCCGTTTGCATCAACATAGCCCTTGGGCAATTCAAATTCAAATTCTGTTTGCATAATTTTCCTCTTGTATGGATTACCGCGCGTGAACACAGCCATGCCCACGCGCAGTACCATGCTATACTAACTTAGATGGGGGAAGGTTCGCCTGCTACTCCGCCCGGAGTATGCTCCAAACCTTCGTGGCAAAGTTCCAAAGAATGTATGGCCACTTCGCCGCCGAGACCCGAAAGGTCGGGCACTGTGTAACTTACGGGCCATGCATTGATGAGGTTCCAAGAAGGGCCGGGGCTACCGGCGTCATCAATGAGTGTAACCGTTATGTTATGCCTCACAAGCCCCGTCGGCGGAGCAGTGTTCGTGGGTGCTACGGAGTAGACCCAATCGAGGAAATCGGAATCATCGGTTACACCCCAACGGAGCGTGATATTGCCGAACTTGGTAAGCCCGGGAAGTTTGCGAGGTGTATTTCTCAGGTCGTCGCCCTCGCGATATTCAACGGGATCTACCGAGGAGCTCATGCCGGAAACTTCCGAAAAGCCCGCACGGCTTATGCCATCGATCTCGACCTGATATCGAAATACTCTGTAGGGATAATTAATAGCCATTGTATTCTTGTCCTTTCATAAGAGTTACGCTTCAGAAGAAGCTGTATGCTGTGTAATGCGGAAGATAACGAACTCGGCAGGTTTAACAGCCGCAATACCGATATTGCAAATGAGCCTACCATTGTCGATGTCATCCTGCGTCATTGTGGTGCGTCCGCATTCAACAAAGAATGCTTCGCTCGGCGTTGTGCCTGCAAGAGCACCGTCGCGCCAGCAAGTTGATAGGAACATCTCGATGGTGCGAGTTACGCGGTTCCACAGCACTTCGCTGTTGGGCTCAAATACAACCCAGTTGGTGTTCGCTTTGATGCTCTCCTCTACGTAGATGTACAAACGGCGAACGTTGATGTACTTCCATAGGCCATTCGAGCTCATCGTACGAGCGCCCCAAACGCGAATGCCGCGGCCGGGGAATGCACGAACAAGGTTCACACCCTTCGGGTTCAAGATGTCCTGCTCGCCCTCATTATAGCTGCAGCTAAGCCCCGTGCAACCACGAACGATTTCATTTGCGGGTGCTTTGTGAACGCCGCGCTCATTATCCGTGCGCGCGTAAATGCCTGCCATCGCACCCGAGGGTGGGAAGTATGTGCTGCGCTTTGCCTGTGCATCAAACATCTCAAGCCACGGGTGATACATCGCTGCATAGGTGGTGTCGTACATGTCCCTAAATTCAGCTACATCATTGGTTTTCTTAAGATCCTGCGGTACATCCAAAATCGCGAAGCAAGACTTTTTGTTCTCGCATTGCGCTATGAGTGCCGCTTGAACTTCAGGCATAACAACGCCGGGAATTGCCATAATAGAAACATCGGCCGATTCAAGGAATGATGCAAGTCCCGAACGTTTGCCGGGGCCATTGTCCTCGCCGAGGTATACAGCAGGATTGATCGCGCTAACGCGCCCGTCGCTTCCGCCTTCCAAGGCAACGAAAGTTGCACCGTAAAGTAAATCCATTGGCGTAATTCCGCCTAAGGGTGCGCTCTTAGGTGCGATTTTTTCTTCCTTCGCTTCGGGTGCATCCTTTGCATCCTTAGCTTCTTTAACAACGGGAACGGGAGCAGGTGCGCCCGCCTTTTCGATTGCGAACTTGATAAGTCCGCTTCTTGCAGCCTTGGTGCCGATAAAGTTGTTAGCTTCAGCATTCAATGATGCATCGAAGTAAACCTCTTCAACATCGAGGTGACGCACGCTTATGTTTACCTCGCAAGTACGGATATACTTGGGAGTGCCCACCTTAACATCCGCGATGCTAAGTGTGCAGGGTGCATCAAGCGTGATGGTGTTATCCAAAACGGACACGATTGTCGCGAAGGCCTTGGTTTTGCCATCAAACATTTCAACAACATCGCAGGCATTAAAGCCTTCGGCGTTCTTGAGCACAAGGTCGGTTCCGCTAGCGGAAACAACCTGCGTTTTTGCCTTCGACGAAGGCTCTACGACAACGCGGATTTTGTTGCCCCATTCACCGGGGTTTTCCGCAGTCATGCGCAAAATGCCGGCCTTTGCGCTTGCACAGCTTGCACCTTCGGCAACGGCACGCATGATGTACGCGCGCGATCCGCCGTTGATGAAGAATTGCTCAACCGCATAGGGTAAGAAGCGCGCACTGCCGTACTGAGCTTCGCTCAAATATCCGCCGTAAGCCCTCTTATAATCCGCAAAACTTGTGACGAGCTGGGGCTTGCCCACAACCGGTCCTCTTTGTGCCAGGCCGACAAATCCGGCCGTACTGGTGCTAACGCCCTGCATGGGCACGGCACCGGAGTCGTACTCTTCCACGTATACGCCTGGGGATAAGTATTCTGCCATCCCTTGTGTGCTCCGCGCCTGCTTTCGCATTCACGACCTTATCATGGATATGGTCGCTTTACACGGAGCAAACCTCCTTTCTCTTCCTGTTTTTTTCTCTTCGTATGTATTATCATTTTGAAATACATCAATTCCATGGTGCACAATACTGCACACCTTTGCACGTTCGGCATCTATCCTTTCAGGCTTTTCCAATAGCTTTTTACCGCCGAAGCATTGCATTCAAGTGCCGTTGTTATCTGCTCGTGAGCGCTATATGCATCGAAGAGCGTAACACTGCTTCTTAGTATCACGGTTGAATTTGTAACGAACACGCAACCGTCAACCAATCGCTCGTTTATCGCATTTACGCGATGCATACCGTCATCGCCAAAGGCGAAAGGGTACACTGCGTAAATAACGATAGTACCGGGGGTAAAACGGCAGATAACCGTCCATGTGCACCCGCCCTCATAAAATGCAAAGTGGATGCCCTCGCCCCCCTCTTCATGGGGGATTTCATTGTATCTGAGCACGGCAAGGAGTGCTTCTTTTGTTGAGGCTTCGTCCCATGCATCGCCCCTACTCATGTGTTACACCTCCAAAGCCGCCATCTCCCATATGTACAATACCTTGTACAGGGAAAGGGGAAATTTGAGTTTGCACCGCCTCAAAATCCAACGTTCGCGCCTCCTGGGTGTGAACCCGATAGGGTTCAACCTGCTTAGAATTTTCTAAGCTAAGCGGCGGTAAAGTCAATTTTGATTGCCCGAAAATCATATCCGTCACAGCCATATTGCCAAGCCGTGCCTGCAAAGCCATAACATTCTCATGCCCAAGCGATTGGGAAGAGATGCCGCTTCGTATCGCGGATAAAGCCTTCTGTGCGAGACCTTTTTCGTTCTCGGTGCTCTGCCCCGTTGTGAGAAAATGCTCCTTAGGGGGCGAAATTGCTTTTTCCTGCCCTTGCATTCGTTCATCCATTGCGCTTCCTCCATGCTCTATGTGTTGTTTCTGCGAGAAAGCACCCTTTGCACCACTCCCCTCATTGCTTTAAGCTTCGCCTTACCGGCTACATTTCCTCGTTCTCTTCGGGTAAGGACGATTTTTCCTCGGGCGGTGTATCGTCATCCGCGACATCCACCTTCACCGCCTCGTTGGCTTCTTCCATAAATCCCTCGGCTGTAAATTCTTCAAGGGCATCATTGGCGCGATCGGAAACTTCCCTGAGCGCAACTATAAATCGCTCTTTCATTTGTTGCTTTTTTTCCATCAGTGCACGCGTTTTTTCCATTGCATGCTTCAGGATTTCCTTGTCCTGCACATTGGTTGCGCCGCTCAATTGCGATTTATATGATTCAATCAAATTTATCTCCTTGTCCGTAGACAAGAATGGGTACATCTGTGATAATGTTGATGCTCCGCTCGACGAGGGCAATGCGTTCTTTCCGCTCATCAACTGCGTAATAGAGTCAACCGTGCGCCTGGCATCACGCAGTACGTCCACAACCAGGCCAACCGCACCATCCGTTTCACCTCGGTTAAACATCACCTTGTCGGGATCTTTGCCTTCTACATTTCTCCTTTGAGAACTGCCTTCAAAAAGCTTGCGTTGCCTTAAATTATCCGGCCCCGTTTGCCCCACGGTTCTTTTCAAACAGGAAAAGAGCATCATTTTGCCGGTACCACCCAATATCGCACCCGACATGGTGCCCCTATTGAACGCCATTTGCGAAAATTTCTGCAAGAACATGTTGTTTTCTACCATCCCCGAAGGTTCAACCATCGAGCTCATGTCCGTGCGTCTATGTGCTAAGTCGGTGCTCGGCGCATTCTTCTCGGCGCTTTCGCCATTTTGTTTCTCACCTGTTTTTCGTGCGTCGGTTTGTTCCACCATCGAAGTTGAGCCAAAAGCATAGTCCGCTTCCTTGCCTTTTTGGCGGCCGATATCCTCGAAGATTCTTTGGAAATCCTCCGATACATGCCACACGGGATCTCTATGCATGAAATAATCAGCACCCGCGGCATTTTGTAGTTGGCTTTTCACATCCTTGCGCAAAGCATTACTTTGGGGGAGATGCGCGTTCGCCGCCTTATGTTTCCATGCATTTAGCACACCCACAATAGCTCTACCCCCTTAAAAACACAACCTGCACTGTTCCTCTACTTAATGCTATCTACCCGTAACGCCTTTTTTCTCAAGCTTTTTCCTAAGTTTCTTCATTTCTTTCTTTTTCTTCTTTGCGGCTTCTTTGTCTTTGGAAGCCGTTTCTTCGGCCGCCGCCCTTGCAAACGGATTATCACGCTGATAACCTTCCATCAGCTGTGTTTGGTAGCCGTCCTTGCTCATGCCGAGTTTCTCAACGATACCCTGCATTTGGTATTCGCCCTTTTTGCGCTTAAGTCCCATATCCTTGAGCACTGCGCGTGCTTCATCTGCCTCGGGGCCTTCGCCCTTCGACCTGTCATGGAGCATCTTCGCTCTATTGTAGGTAATTCTGGTGAAGGCATCCGTCCTTTTGCCCGATTCAACGCCCATGGATTTAAGCACAACTCGCTTTGCCTCATTCCTTGATAGGCCTTGTTCTTGTGCTTGCTGCGTTTGGAGAAATGCATCGATCTTTGATTCAACATCCATTTCTTGGCTCAGCACACCGTCGCGCATTTTTCCGGCCATCCTTTTACCCTGGATGGCCTTATAAACACCCGCACCTCCGGCGCTTACTCCGCTTATTCCGGCACCGACCAAAGCAGGGATACCCATGCCCGCAGCACCTGCAAACATCATGCCGCTTCCAATCATGCCGCCAACGCCGGCAACCGTATCCGCTCGGCCTTCCATGCGGCGTATCTTAGCCGCCTCTCTGGCCTGGTCGAAGGTTCGCATCATTCGCGTATCGTTTCTGTCGAGTGAATCTTTTCCCTCCAAGCCGGATTTGCGTTTTTCCATGGCTTCCATCGTGCTTGAGGCGGATGCCCATTTAACCGCCCCCGAACCTGTTTTCAACGCGCCCGCCGCTATGCCTAAGCCCGGCGCGATTGAATTACCGAACAGCTCTACGGCAGGTGCCGCAGTTGACCCAATCGATGCACCGTATGTGGCCGCTTTTCCAACCCCGGAAAGCACGCCGACAGCATCTCCGGCGCCGGCTAACGCATGTCCCCAAGTGCCTGCTCTATCGCCCTTCTTACGTTGAGCGTGAGCGCCCAAGGAGTTCGATGCGAGCGATAATCCGCTTCCCACCGCCGAAATGGTACCGGAAGCAACGCCGAACCCGGCTTCTGATCCGCTAAGTTCCGCCGCTTTGAAAGCATCGAGTTTTTCGCCGGTCATTGCGGCCATCGCCCTTGTGAGTCCGGAGTGATCCTCAGCGGCAAGCGAGGTTGCCGATTCGGAGAATAGCGCGCCTGTGACCGGCCCGGCGATGGAACCTGCTATGCTCGCGTAGCCCATATAATCTTGTGCCGTGTTATGTGTTTCGGAAGGCAATTCTTGCCCACCGGCTCCGCCTTTGCCCTATTTGCCGAGCATTATATTCCTTATTTTTTGCTGGCTCTTTGCCTTTAAATCGTCGCCGGCTGCCAATCCTTGGAACTGGCTGAAATCGCCCATCGCATCATGGTCGAGCACGCCGGGATCGTATCCGGCCTTCATTTGCGCGGCCATTTCGTCAAGCTGAGCTTTTCTCTCATTGCGCCTTGTGGTGTCCGCCTTCGATCCATCATGCCCCGCTCTTATCGAAGCTATGGGATTCTTCAGGCGCCACTTAAACTTATCCAAGCCGCTCATCTTCTGGAAATCATCTTCATGGTTGTTTCGCGCA
>CAYJPI010000058.1:0-4491 GCA_964372005.1 uncultured Oscillospiraceae bacterium
GCGGAGAACTGCTTCGAGGTGCGTGTCGCAGGACTCGTCAAGACTGGCGACTTGCGCATCCGATACGCTACCGATGTTCGTGAAGAGTTTAATCTCTTTGCCGACTTTTGTGATGGTCTTTTTGCCGCGATATTCTTCAGGCGCGGCTTTCTCTTTGCCGAGTGATTCCTTTTGTATGAGCATTTCGTGGAATGTCTTTTCGTCGGGTTCGATGATGACTTGGCCTGTGAGAAGTTCAATTGCGCGGCTCGAAACATCGTGAACGTCTGCGGCGCGCTCGCGCATGTAATCGTCATCCATAGCGGCGAACATTTCGGAGAATTTGTGTGCCGTCTGGCTGACAGCGTACTCCGCACAAACCTTGTCGTTCTCGATGTGCTCAACGACAGCATCGCGATAGTCGAGATTCTCGAGCATCATCTGGTGAATCTCAAAGAGGGGCGAATTTTCCTGTGCAGATGGCGATGCCCGGAGAAACGCCCGTGCCTTGCACAATGATCATTTCGCTCCTCCTTTCTTCATCTTATAAGTTTTCGTTCAAAAATGATTCAAGTTGCGCGGCGGCTGTGGCTTCATCCTCGCCGTCAATCGATAGAACGATTTCCTCGCCGCATTTAATGCCCATGCCCATCACAGCGAAAAGTTTCTTCGCACTCGCTTTCTTTTCGCCCTTGGCGATTGTGATTTCTGATGCAAACGTCTGCGCGAGTTTCACGAACATTCCTGCAGGGCGAGCGTGCATGCCGTCTTTGTCTTTGATGGTGTAGTTGATGGTTGTCATTGTGATTACTCCTTTCATATTCGAAGTGATGTGTGTCTTCTTAAAGCAACGATATCATTTTTATTTGGGATTATCAAGGGATAGACTCGCTTTTTACATAACACAGCTTGGTTTTAAGATGTGTACAAATACACTTTCACCGACTTGAATACCGGTTAGAAATATAGTATAATCCCTAAAAGGATGTGATTGTATATGAAATTCAACGAACGCATTTATGATTTGGAATTTAGGTTAAACGACACCGATGATCTCATAATTGAATATATCCAAAAGCACCGCGACGAAATCGGTAGTATCTCGATACGTATGATCGCAGATGAGCTTTTCATGTCTCCAAATTCAATCATGCGTACATGTAAAAAACTCGGGTATAGTGGATTCTCCGAACTTAAATTCTCCATACAAAACGAGGATAACCCGAGGGAGATGAAGAGCGCGGGCGGTATCGTGCTTGATAAAATGCCACAAAATATCATAAAAACCATCGATGTATTGGATGAAGATGTATTACGTAGCATCATCGACACGATGGTTAGCGCGAAAAAAATCCTCATTACCGGCATAGGGGATTCCGTGTATTTTTGTGAACTTCTGGGAAGATACCTAAGGTGTCTCGATAAGCGAGTGGATTATTTTGCGCAAATTCATGATATGGAGTACACCGCAAAGTTTTACGGCGAAGAGGATCTCGTGTTTGTAATAAGTGCCTCGGGTAATGTTCAGCGGCTTGTAAAACTTGTGGAGAATATAAAGAAGCGGGAGAGCAAAACCCCCGTTTATTGCATCACACATTATGGTGAAAACGCACAAAGTAAGGTTTGTGATAAGCAATTATGCTTCTGGGGGGAACGCAAGGTAATCGATGGGTACAATGTCACCGATCGTGCAGGGCTTGCCATGCTCATCAGGATTTTATGCGAAGAATATTATAAACGCGTTAGATAGTGTGTATTTGTGTACAACCACGCTGTTCGATGTGAAAACATGGCCTTTTTCTAAAATTGAATGATGAAGTAGCTATACTTTCCTTATCAAACGATATTCGTTTATGGAGGAGAGCATATGTCTATCTTGAAATTACAACCGGGCTATAAGGACTATATCTGGGGCGGCAATAACTTAACCAAGAACTACAATAAGAATTTCAAAGGCGATGTTTTGGCCGAAACATGGGAGCTTTCAAGCCATCCCGATGGGCCATCCACCATCATGAACGGCAAACACAAAGGCAAAACATTCGATGTGTATTTCAAGGAAATGGGAAAAAGCATACTCGGCAAAAATGCCGCGCATTTCGAAGATTTCCCTGTTTTGGTGAAACTTATCGATGCTAAAGATAATCTTTCGGTGCAGGTGCACCCCGAAAACGCATATGCGCTTGAAAATGAAAAACAGTACGGCAAAACGGAAGTTTGGTATATCGTGGATTGCAAGGAGGGCGCATCGCTCTATTATGGTTTTTCAAAGGACGTAAGCAAGGAGCAGTTCAAAAAGAGCATCGAAGAGAATACGCTTCTTCCCCTTCTCAATGCCGTGCCCGTACAAAAAGGCGATGTCTACTTCATCGAAGCCGGCACCATTCATGCGATCGGTAAGGACATAATCATCGCGGAGATACAGCAAAATTCGAATGTTACCTATCGCGTGTACGACTATGGGCGCGTGGGTGCGGACGGAAAGCCGCGTGATTTGCACATACAAAAAGCAGTTGATGTAACGGACACGAAGGTTATCTCGCGAAGCAAAACCGCAACGCCGCACTTAGCGAAATGTGAGTATTTCACGGTTGATAAACTTTATATGGATGGGAAAACCATCAGCAGTATAGAAGGAACGATAACCGAGGATACTTTCATCCATTTTCTTATACTGGAGGGTGAAGGTAAGATGGTTTCAGATGATGAAGAAATAGCATTCCTAAAGGGCGATAGCATTTTTATTCCTGCGGGAGACGGAAAGTACACCATCGAAGGAAAAGTGGAAGCGTTGGTAACGACCATAGGCTAAAGGAGGCATGAAATGAAAATTCTCATAGCACCCGATTCATTCAAAGGATCGATTGAAGCGCATAGGATTTGTGATATAGGCGAGCAAGCGGCGAAAAAGCTAAAGCCGGATATTGAGGTCATAATACTTCCCATGGCCGATGGCGGGGAGGATACGGTTTCTGCCGTGCTCGCATCGCTTAGCGGTGAAAGGGTTACCGTGGGGGTGCAAAGCCCTGACTTCCGCGAAATCGATGCAGCATACGGGATGTGGGATAATACAAACGCAATCATGGAGATGGCGGAAGCCTCGGGAATTACCAAGGTTGAAAAACGCGATATATGGCAAATGAACACATTCGGCACGGGTCAAATGGTGCTCGATGCTGTTTCTCGCGGTGCAAAAACCATCTACATGGGCATAGGCGGCAGTGCGACAAACGACTGCGGCATAGGCTTTGCCGCCGCGCTCGGAGTGAAGTTCTTGAATGCAAACGGAACGGAAGTTTCACCCATCCCAAAGAACTTTATGCAAATTGCAAAAATCGATGATAGCGGTATTTCACAAAAGATACGAGATATAAAATTCATCGTTATGTGCGATGTGTCCAATCCTCTTCTCGGGGAGAGCGGTGCTACGCATGTGTTCGGCAAGCAAAAAGGTGTAAAGGACGAAGATCGAGACAGGCTCGAAACGGGCATGGCGCATGTTGCAAAAATGATCGAAGCAAAGTACGGCAAGCACATCATAAATGCACCCGGCGCGGGCGCGGCAGGCGGCCTCGGGGCGTCGCTTCTTGCTTTCATGAATGCAACGATGCGCTCGGGCGTTGAGGTCGTTCTTGATATATTGAATTTTGATGAAGCCTTGTATGGTGTCGACCTCGTCATCACGGGAGAAGGACGCATGGACTACCAATCGGCATTCGGAAAGGTTTGCTATGGCGTGGGGCAAAGGTGCAAACAAAAGAACATCCCATGTATCGCCGTTGTAGGATCGCTGGGCGAGCGGTATGAGGAAATGTACGATCATGGCATTACAAGCATTATGACAACGGTTGATGGCATAATGTCGCTTGATTATGCGATAGAGAACGCCGAAGATCTATGCGAAAAAGCGATGAACCGCGCGCTCAGATTTGCCTTAATCGGCAAAAACATGTGAACAAATATCAATCATACACATCCGATTGTGTATTTATTACCGAAAATGAAGGCGGAAAAATAATCATGGCATAATGGGTTCATGGAAAACAACACAATCTATCGAGGAGGATAACTTCATGAACCTATCAGCTCTGACAAACCCCAATCTCGTAGAACTCAATGTGAACTACACGAAGAAAGCCGATGTACTCTCCGCACTCGTAAAGAAACTCTATCACGATGGAAAGATCACCTCCGAAGCGGAATTTCTAAAAGCGGGGTATGATCGTGAAGCGCTAAGCGAAACGGGCATGGAAGGCGGCCTTGCGATTCCACACGGTAAATCCTCATGCGTAAAGGAAGCGAGCTTCGCCGTGATGACGACCACGGGCATCGTTGAGGACTGGGAAAGCCTCGACCCCGATAATGAAGTGAAGTACATCTTCCTCCTTGCAATCCCGGCCGCGGAAGGCGGTAGCACACATCTTGACCTTCTCGCCGAACTCATGCAACGAATGCTGGTTGATGTTTTTGTCTTTAAATTTGTTGTCGAGCGTTTCGCGGTTGTACCGTTTG